>CAMPKL010000529.1 GCA_946887065.1 uncultured Bryobacterales bacterium | reverse complement strand
CCGGGGCAATCCACGTGCGCGTAGTGGCGGTTCGAGGTCTGATACTCCACGTGCGCCGTCGCAATCGTGATGCCTCGAGCCTTCTCCTCCGGCGCGTTGTCGATCGAGTCGAACGACCTCACCGTATTGGTCGGATCGTGCTTCGACAACACCTTCGTGATCGCCGCCGTCAACGTCGTCTTCCCGTGGTCAATGTGACCGATCGTTCCTACGTTCACGTGCGGCTTCGTCCGCTCGAATTTCGCTTTCGCCATGTCTACTCCCGAAACAAACCTACTAACAACTAGGCTGCGCCCTTGCCGCGAACCTTGCTAATCACCTCTTCCGCCACGTTGGCCGGAGCCTGTTCGAAGCCATGAAGGTGCATTGTGAACGTGCCGCGCCCCTGCGTCCGAGAACGAATGTCGGTCGCATAGCCGAACATCTCAGCCAGAGGCACAAAAGTCTTGATAATCTGCGAGCCGCCGCGCATTTCCATGCCTTCGACGCGGCCCCGGCGCTGATTGATGTCGCCGATGACATCGCCCATGTATTCTTCCGGCACGACGATCTCTACCGACATGACCGGCTCCAGCAGAACCGGTTTCGCCTTCTCGGCGGCATTGCGGAACGCCATCGAACCGGCCACCTTGAACGCAATCTCGGAACTGTCCACCTCGTGGTACGTTCCGTCGTAAAGCTCGACCCGTACATTGACAAGCGGGTAACCGGCGATCACGCCGCCTTCCATCGCCTCGACAATGCCGGCCTCGACGGGCTTGATGTATTCCTTCGGAATCGATCCGCCCTTGATATTGTTGACGAACTCGAACCCTTCGTTCTCTTCGGTCGCCTCAAGCGGCTCGATGCGAATCTTACAGTGACCGTACTGGCCTCGGCCGCCGGATTGACGAACGAACTTGCCTTCCGCCTCGGCCGGCCTGGTGATCGTCTCTTTATAAGAAACCTGCGGACGCCCGACGTTGGCCTCGACCTTGAACTCGCGCATCAGACGATCCACCAGGATCTCCAAGTGCAACTCGCCCATGCCGGAAAGCACCGTCTGCCCGGTATCCTCGTCGGTCTTGACCTGGAACGTCGGATCCTCTTGCGAGAGCTTGGCCAGCGCCAAACCAATCTTCTGCTGGTCTGCCTTGGACTTCGGCTCAATCGCCAAACTCAGTACCGGCGCTGGAAATTCAATGCGCTCCAGAACGATCGGCTGGTCCTCGTCGCAGATCGTGTCGCCGGTCTGGACCGTCTTCAAACCGACCACGGCGACGATGTCGCCCGCGCGCGCTTCTTCCAACTCTTCGCGCTTGTTGGCGTGCATCTCAAGCAAACGGCCAATGCGCTCGCGGCGGCCCTTGGCCACGTTGAATACGCTCTCACCGGCCTTGAGCACGCCCGAATAGATGCGCGTGAACACCAACTGTCCGATGAACGGATCCGTGATGACTTTAAACACCAGCGCGGCGAAGGGCTCGTCATCTGATGACTTGCGCGTCATCTGGACCGTGCCGTCCAGATCCGTACCCTCGATTGCCGGCACATCCAGGGGCGACGGCAAGAAGTCGACGACAGCGTCCAGCAAACGCTGCACACCCTTGTACTTGAAGGCTGATCCGCACAGCACCGGAGTCACCTTGAGGGCGATGGTGGCACGGCGAATCGCAGCCTTCAGCTCATCGATCGAAATCTCCGCCCCTTCGACGTATTTCTCGAAGAGATGATCGTCGCTCTCGGCGACTTTCTCGATCAACGCAGCACGACGCTCTTCGGCGTCAGCCTGCATGTCGGCGGGAATGTCAACGACGTCGTAGGAGGCTCCCTGGGTCTCTTCACGCCAAACGATCGCTTTCATCTCCACCAGATCGACAACCCCAAGGAGTTTGTCCTCGGAGCCGATCGGCATCTGAATCGGAGCGGGATTCGCTTTCAGCCGATCAACAATCGTCTGAACCGCGTGGTCAAAATCGGCGCCGATCTTGTCCATCTTGTTGATGAACGCGATACGTGGAACGCGATACTTATCAGCTTGCCGCCAGACTGTCTCAGACTGGGGCTGGACGCCGGCAACCGCGTCGAAAACCGCTACGGCGCCGTCCAAAACACGTAGCGAACGCTCAACCTCGGCAGTGAAATCGACGTGGCCAGGCGTGTCGATGATGTTGATGCGATGATCTTTCCACGCGCAGGTGGTCGCGGCGGAAGTGATCGTAATGCCGCGTTCTTGCTCCTGCGCCATGTAGTCCATGGTCGCAGTGCCTTCGTGGACCTCGCCCATACGGTGAAGCCGTCCCGTATAGAAGAGGATTCGCTCCGTCGTCGTCGTCTTGCCCGCATCAATGTGGGCGGCGATGCCGATATTGCGATATTTCTCGAGTTTTACCTTTCGAGCCATTGCCTTTCTTCGCTCTCCAGAGCCGCTACGCCGACCCTGACCCCGGCGCTTCGAGACGCCGCCGGATCAGTTCCAAAAACCTTTCTCCCCTCTCCCAACCTGACCGAACTACCAGCGGTAGTTCGCAAAAGCCTTGTTGGCGTCCGCCATGCGGTGGACATCTTCCTTCTTCTTCAGGGCCGAACCGCGTCCAGCGGCGGCATCCAAAATCTCAGCAGCCAAACGCTCCGCCATGCCCTTCTCGCTCCGGGACCGGGCGTACCCGATCAACCAACGCAGCGCCAGGGACATCCGGCGGGCCTGCGGCACCTCGATCGGCACCTGATAGTTCGCGCCGCCCACGCGGCGAGACTTCACTTCCACCACCGGCTTGCAATTCTCTACCGCTTTCTTGAAGACCTTGAGCGGTTCTTCCTCGGAGCGCTGTGCGACTTTCTCCATCGCGGAGTAGAAAATGCCCGCCGAAACGCTCTTTTTGCCGTCCCACATCATGTGGTTGATGAAGGTCGACACCAGGGCCGAGTTAAACACCGGGTCCGCCGGCGTGGCGCGATGTACTGCTTCTTTTCTACGCGACATCTTGTCCTACTGCTTACTTCGGCCTCTTTGCGCCATACTTCGAACGGCCCTGGCGACGATTCGCCACGCCCGCCGCATCCAGCGTTCCGCGGACGACGTGATAGCGAACGCCCGGCAAATCTTTCACGCGACCGCCGCGGATCAGCACGATCGAGTGCTCCTGCAGGTTGTGGCCGACGCCGGGAATGTAGGTCGTGACCTCAATTCCATTCGTGAGCCGTACGCGAGCAACCTTTCGAAGCGCCGAATTCGGCTTCTTCGGGGTGACCGTATAGACGCGGGTGCAGACGCCCCGCCGTTGCGGACATTCCTGCAACGCCGGACTCGCCTTCGCATACTTCGGAGCCTTACGCCCCTTTCTTACCAGCTGATTAAACGTCGGCACTGTTTATCTCGCTCTCAAACCGCAAAGCCGCGCCAAGACACGCCGTCAAGACCGCACGAATGCGACCCGCAACAGCGTGGTAGGCGCAAATCCGCCGTAACCAAAATCTGTTCTTCGCTGAAAACGCGCCGCCCTAATTGACCAGAGTGCTCCGGTCTTTTCGACGACGTTTTTCAGTGCTCTTGCCCCGTATGAGCGCTAACTCATACAACGCT
>CAMPKL010000528.1 GCA_946887065.1 uncultured Bryobacterales bacterium | reverse complement strand
CGAGAAAGCCCAAGAACGAAAGGTCGTACTGCCCCAACGTCGGGCTGATCCAGGCCATCGCGCCGTCCTTGAGAAAATACTGGTAAAGCACGTTGTTCATCGGCGTCGTTAGCGCCAAAACGAAAACGACGGCGACGCCGAGGCCCATGGCCGTCTTGACCTTCTTGGACACGGCTAGGAAGGAGCACATACCCAGAAAGAAGGCGAGGGCCATGTTCTCAATGAAGATCGATTTGACCGCTAAGTTCAGATAGTGTTCCATGCGACTAGTCCTCGGCCTCCACTTGGTTCGGCTTCCAGGTTCGCAGGCCCCAGATGAATAGACCAATCAGAAAGAATGCGGCGGAGGAAGTCAGCATCATTCCGTTGGGAACGTACCAGCCGCCCTCGTTCACGGTCGGCATTATCGTCAGGCCGAAGAGCTTGCCCGAACCGGTGAGTTCACGGATGAACCCAACGACGACCAAAATAATGCCGTAACCCATGCCGTTGCCGATTCCGTCGACGAAGCTAGCCAGCGGGGGGTTCTGCATGGCATAACCTTCGGCGCGGCCCATGACGATGCAGTTGGTGATGATCAACCCGACGAAGACGGAGAGCTGTTTGCTGATGTCGAAAAGGTAAGCCTTGAGGATCTGGTCAGCGACGATAACGAGCGAAGCGATAACAGTCAACTGAACGATGATGCGGATGCTCGCGGGAATATAGTTGCGAAGCGCGCTGACCGCCAAGTTCGAGAAAGCAGTGACGGCGGTCACAGCGACGGCCATGACGACCGACGTCTCCATCTTGGTCGTAACGGCGAGCGCGGAACAGATGCCGAGCACCTGCAAGGCGATTGGATTGTTCTCGAACAGGGGGTCCAGCAGAACCCTTTTCATTGGAGTTGCCATATCAGCTCCTATCCCTTTTGCCCTTCGCGGAAGTTCTTGAGGTAGGGTCCCAAACCATTCTCGCCGAGCCAAAATTCCATCATGTTTGAGACGCCGCGGCTGGTGATGGTGGCGCCCGATAGCCCATCCACGCGATACGGATCAGACGAGGGCGGCCCCGCCTGCCCCTTGATCACGGTGATCGCCGGCTCCCAATCCTCGTTATACGCCTGGCGGCCCACCCATAGGGCCTTCCAACGCGGATTGTCGACCTCACCGCCCAGACCAGGGGTCTCGCCGTGTTGGTAGTAGGTGATGCCGCGGATCGTTGTGGTGTCGCGATCGAGAGCGAGGAAACCGTAGAGCGTCGACCACAGGCCGTAACCCTTGATGGGGATAACGACCATTTCGACGCCGCCGTCTTCGTCCAGCACGTGGTAGACGACCTGATACTTCGCTAGGCGCGAGATGCCGGCCCCATTGGGCGGCCCCACGTACCCCAGGTCCGGCGAGGCGGCGGCCTTGGGCTCGCTGTAGGTGTCGACGTTGATTGGCGCGTCTTCAACGACGTTGCCGGTTTGCAGGTCGACAACGACCGGTTTGACGGTTGCGAATCGTGCCTGAATTTCGTCGCGGCTCAACTCCTCGGTGGGAGAAGCCAGTCCCGCAGCCCGGAGAATGTTCAGCTGTTTGTCGAGGGCCTGATTCTCCACTTGACGGTCTTTCAGCCCGACGGCGGACGAAGAGACCAGCACGGCGCACACGACGCAAATGATCGTGGCGAACATGATGATGTAGCCGACACTACGCTGCATAGCGAGCTGCCCTCCGTTTCACGTTCGCCTGGATGACCCAGTAATCAATGAAGGCGGCGAACAGGTTCATGAACAAGATGGCAAGCATCATGCCTTCCGGGTATGCCGGATTCACGACGCGGATCAGAATCGCCATGACGCCGATCAGGAAGCCGTAGACGTACTTGCCGGTATTGGTGTGCGAGGCGGAAACAGGGTCCGTGGCCATGTAAACCATGCCGAAAGCCCAGCCGCCGAGAACGATATGCCAGTGGAACGGGACGGCGAGCAGCGGATTCGAATCGGATGCGATTGCGTTCAAAAGGAGCGTAATCACAAACGAGCCGGCCACGACACCACTCATGATCCGCCATGATCCGATTCCCGTCAAAATCAGCAACGCGGCGCCGAGAAGACAGAACAGCGTCGATGTCTCTCCCATGGAGCCGGGGATGAAGCCGAGAAAGGCATCCCACCAGCTAAGTTGTTGATCGAGGACGGCAGGGCCTTCGACCGCGGCGCGCGCGAGCCAAGTAGCGCCGCTGACGCCGTCAGGCGATGTCCCGGCGGCGATCCAGACGTTGTCGCCGGACATTTGCGCGGGATAGGCGAAGAACAGGAACGCCCGGGCGGTGAGCGCCGGGTTCAGGATGTTCATGCCGACGCCGCCGAAAATCTCTTTACCGATGACAACGCCGAAGACAATACCCATGGCGACTTGCCAAAGGGGAGTTGTGGGCGGCAGGACGAGCGGGAATAGCGCCGAAGTAACTAGGAAGCCCTCATTGATCTCGTGACGCCGAACCACGGCGAACAAGGCCTCGACGTTGCCGCCGACCGCCAACGTCACGATATAAATCGGCAGATAGTAGAGCGCGCCATGAACGACGCAAGACAGCACGCTATTTGCAAGAAACTGTAGGCCCAGGAACTGAAAAACCATGGTCTGCCAGTTGTCGAGCGGCGGGGCGCCGGCCTGAATCGCCAAGTTCGCCTGGTAGCCGGTGTTGTACATGGCCATGACCATGCAGCCGCCCAAGGCGACCACAACGGTGACCATCAAGCGCTTCAGGTCGATGGCGTCGCGAGCGTGTGAAGGGGCGTGGGTAACATGTCCCGGCGTACGCAGAAAGGTATCGTTCGCTTCATGTAGGGGATAGAGCCGCTCAAGCGGCCCGCCCTTACCGAATAACTTTTCCGGATCTAGCGGATTACTCATCGTCGTACAGCGTTAGCCTTCTTTCTCGATCGTCGTCAGCACCTTGCGCAGCAGCGGGCCGTAGTCCGACTTGCCGGGGCACACGAAGGAGCACAGCGCGACGTCTTCTTCTTCCAGTTCCAGAACGCCAAGTTCCTCGGCGGTCTCGGTGTCGTGCATCAACACGGCCCGGAGCAATTGCGTCGGCATGATGTCGATGGGCACGACTTTTTCGTAGAGGCCGATCGGCACCATCGCGCGCGGAGAGCCGTTGGTCGACGTGGTGAAGCCGAACTTGTTGCCGGGAATGAACTTGCCGACATAGACGTTGGTGAGGGAGTACTTATTCCACCCCGGAGCCAACCAGCCCAGAATCTCTCTCTCACGGTCCTCGCGGATCACCGAGATCTGCAGGTGATAGCGGCCCAAGTAACCCAAGACATCGCCCTGGGCTTTACGGCCCGAGAGGATCGAGCCGGAGATGACGCGGTTCTCGCCGTCGATCAATTGGCCGGCGGAAAGGTCGCCGGTCGAAGCGCCCAGGCGGGTGTGCAGCAAGCGCGGCCTCTGGACGGCGGGACCCGCGAATGAAATCACGCGGTCCACAAACAAAACGCCCTCTAAAAACAGGACGCCGATGGCAACCACGTCTTGATAGTTGATGTACCAGGCGCTGCGAGCCCGGCTGACCGGCTTGAGCATGT
>CAMPKL010000527.1 GCA_946887065.1 uncultured Bryobacterales bacterium | reverse complement strand
GAGGGCAAGCGCCGGTTGGACTTCACCTATTGGAACCAAGAAGCGCAGTCTTGGGCTGATGTGGACTACGGGTTTGATGTTGGCTGAAGCGCGGCCGGCCTAATCCTGGCGAAGAGCCTCCATGGGGTCGAGACGGGCGGCGCGGAGGGCGGGCAGCAGGCTAGCGAGGACGCCGGCGGCGGTCAGGACGAAGGCGCTGAGCAGATAGCTCGACGCGTCCGTTGCACCGACGCCGAACAGCACCGAGTCGAGCAGCCGGGAGAGGCCGAAGGCCACGCTGAGGCCGATGACCAGGCCGGCGGCGATGAGCCGGGCGCCTTGGCCGACGACCATTCTCAAGACGGACGCGCGCGGCGCGCCCAGCGCCATGCGCAAGCCCACTTCGGTACGGCGGCGGCTGACGTTGTAGCTCATCACGCCGTATATGCCCAAAGCCGCTAACAATAGGGCGCCAAGACCGAAGATCATCATCAGCCAAGCGGCAAGACGGCGCAGAGCTACACGTTCGCCGAGCAGTTCGCTCATGCTTTGCACTCCGTAGACGGGGAGCTGGGAATCGAGGCCGCGCACGACTCCGCGCACGGGCTCGGCCAAGGATTCGGGATCGACGCTTGTTCTGACAGCCAGCGTGAAGGTGCGGTAAGGGCGCCAGACCCAGGGGAGGTACATCTCGATGCGCGACTCTTCATCCACGCCGTAGTTCTTGACGTGCGAGACGACCCCGACGATTTCGCGATAGTTGGGGTCTTCGGGAGAGCCGGCGACGGAGACGCGCTTTCCTAGGGCGCTTTCGTTGGGCCAGTATTTTTGGGCGAAAGTTTCGTCGATGATCAATTTCGAGGCGTCGTCGAACTCGTTGAAGTAGCGGCCTTCGATCAGGCGTACGCCCATGGTTTGGAGGTGTTCGGGGCTAACGGCGGCGTAGTCGACGGGGGTGTATTCGCCGGGCTTGGGCTGGGGGAAGCCTTCGGGAATTGCGCCCATCTGAGAGCCGCCGAGCAAGGGGTTGGTGACGCCGACGCTTGTTACGCCGGGCAGTTGGCGGACGCGCTCGATCAGCAATTGGGCGAATTGGAGACTTTTCTCGGGCGGCTCATAGTTGGCTTCGGGTAGGGAGAATCGCACTGTAAGCAAGTTGTTGGGGTCGAAGCCGGGGTTGGCGTCGACGACATTGCGGAAGCTCATCATCATCAGGGCGGAACCGACGAGCAGGACGGCTGCGAGAGCCGTCTCGGCGATCACCAGCGCGGAGCGCAAGGGATGACGGCCTTCGGCGCCCGCTCCGCGGCCGCCTTGGCGCAGGGCATCGTTGAGGTTGACGCGGGAGCTTTGTAGTGCCGGGATCGTGCCGAAGGCGAGGGCAGCCAGGGCGGTGATGCCGGCAGTGAAGGCCAAGGTGGTCCAATCCATGCGGATTTCGGTTCCGGCAGGAAGTCCGCCGGGGAGGTTGGCGGACAGTGCACGGACGAAGCTGCCGGCAATGAGCCAGCCGAGGACTGCCCCGGCAGCTGCCAGGGCAAAGCTTTCGGTCAACAGTTGGCGGATCAGCCGGCCTCGTCCGGCGCCGAGGGCGGCACGGACGGCGGATTCGGCGCGGCGGCTGGCGGCGCGGGCCAGCAACAGGTTGGCGACGTTGACGCAGACGATGAGCAGGACGAAGCCGACCGCGGCGAGAAGCAGTTTGAGTGGCGCTTCCATATCGCCAACCAAAACTTCATGCAGGGGGCGCATGCGGATGACGTTGCCGGTGTTGGAATCCGGATACTCCTGCTGTAACTCCGCGGCGATGCGGTCGTTGTCGCCGGCAGCCTGCTCGAGGGTCACGCCCTCGCGCAGTCTCGCAGCGACGTAGATGCCCGGATGATTGCCGCGGCTGGTCATCGTGTCCGCGTCAAGGCCGAGCGGGGTCCACAAGTCGTATTGCAACGAACGAGGATCGGTGGCCGGGGCGCGCACGCCGACGACTTGGTAAGGCCGCCCGTGGAGAACGATGGAGCGGCCGACGATGGCGGGGTCTTGTCCGAACTGGCTGGACCACAAGCGGTACGAAAGCACCACGGTGGGCGCGGCGCCGGGACGGTCTTCCTCGGCCGTGTAGGGGCGTCCGACGGCGAACGTGCCGCCGAGCACGTCGAACAGTTCGTGGGTCGCTTGCTGCGCATCGACACGGATGGGCGTCTCGACGCCGGTGAGGTTGTAGCTCGTGCCGCGGAAGGCGGCCATGCTCTCGTAGCTGCGGTTGCGCCCGCGCCAATCTTCGAAGTTCGGCCAAGAGACGGACATGCCGTCGAAGTCGGCATTCTTTTCGTTGAGGAAGACTAGGCGTTCGGGCGTGGGGTAGGGCAAAGGCCGCAAGACCATGGAGTTGACCAGGGTGAAGATCGCGGTAATGCCGCCGATGCCCAGGCCGAGCGTCAGAACGACGACGGCGGTGAAGCCGCGGGCGCGGGCGAGGCTGCGTAGGGAGTGGGCGATTTCGGAGAGCATGATGAGTCTACGAGTGCAAGCCGAGGGCCGTTCCGCAGATCATTGAAGAGGCCGGTTTGCTGCAGGCGTCAGGCAATAGATGTCCCGTTTTTGGGATCGGAGATTCCAGGTGTGCGACTCAGTTAGATCCTCGGAAGCGAGTTGAGCTTACCAGTGCTGTCGCCGAAGTTTTCCATCTGAGCGCCCATGCGGTCGAGCATGGTGAGGAAGAGATTCGTCATGGGAACAAGCTTCTGGTAACCGATGTTCTGTCCGAGGGGAATGCCAAAAGCTTTGCCGGCGATCAGCGTGGGCAGATCCTGGTGAGTGTGTTCGTTGCCGTCGCCCAGTCCGGCGCCGTAGACGACCATGCTGTGATCGAGCAGGGAACCGTCGCCGTCTTCCATGGCCTTCAGCTTCTTGACGAAGTAGTGGAACTGCTCAGTCAGGTAGACGTCGATTTGAGCGACCTTCTCGACCATCTCGGGCGCGTTGCTGTGGTGCGTGAGCGGATGGAAGCCATCCGAGATGCCGATCTCGCGGAATGTCTTGGAAGTCTGTTCGCGGCCCATCATGAAGGTGGCCACGCGAGTCTGGTCGGTCTGGAAGGCGGCGGCCATGAGATCGAAGATGAGGCGCGAGTGCTGGGCATAGTCGGCGGGAACGCCGGCGGGCCGCTCCATCGTAGGCGCCTCACTGAACTCGACTTCGGCGGTTTCAATGCGCTGTTCGATGTCGCGCACGGAGGTGAGGTATTCGTCGAGCTTGCGGCGGTCGGTTGGACCGAGGTCGCCCTGCAGGCGTTTGCTCTCGGCGGTGACCACGTCGAGGATGCTCTTCTCGCGGCGGGCGCGTTTGGCTCTGGTCGCGGGGTCTTCGCCCTCGACGCCGAAAAGCCTCTCGAAGACTGTCCGTGGGTTGGTCTCGGGCGGATTAGGAGCGGTCGGACTGCGCCAGGACAAGTTGTTCGTGTAAACGCAGCTATAACCGGGGTCGCAGACGCCGAGTTGGCGGCCGTCTTCGATGCCTAGCTCCAAAGAAGGGAAACGAGTCTTACCTGCTTGGTGTTGCGCGGCAATCTGGTCGATCGAGACGCCGTTCATG
>CAMPKL010000526.1 GCA_946887065.1 uncultured Bryobacterales bacterium | reverse complement strand
GGCTTGAGGGTCTTTTGAGGGCGCGAGGCGTTCATGCCGCGATCTCCTTGGAAACGGAACCGGCTCGCTCGGAGAGCGGCCGGTTGGTCTCGGTTCTAGGGTAACGGGCGGTGTCAAGGGCACCGGCTTCCGAGCGGGGCTGCTCTGTTTCATTTTGGAATGCGAAGCTATCTCGGATAGCCCCGGATAGCCCCCGTCTACCAACGCCTATTCGAGCTACAATCCGCGGACAGGTTGGACTGAGTTGGTGGTCCTTCTTTAGGCCCGTCCCCTTCAACTTAACTGCAAAGGATTGCAAGCGTAGCTCCATGATCCGTCCTCCGGAACTGCCGACAACTTGGTCTGAAGCTGAGCGCTGGGCGTGGAACAAAGTTTCCAATGGAGATCCTGCGGACTTCACGATACCGACCTCTAAGGTTCTGGATCCGATGTCGACAGATGGGTGGGACGCAAGCCGACGTCTTAGCTCAACTTTCCTCTGTGCGCTGCTCAAGGACAGCAAGTTTTCTGGGAGAGTACCGTCTTCAGGTGTGCGAATCATTGGTGCCCTCATAGACGGCGAGGACCTCAATCTGGAATATGTACGACTGGACTACCAACTCTGGCTGGATGACTGTCGAATCCTCACTAGCCTGAAATTAAACGACATCAGGGTCGACGGCACGCTGTCGATCGAACATAGCTACGTGTCCGGCACGTCCTTCATGCAGCGTGCCGTAATCCAGTCGGGAGTCAACCTTTCTCGGTCGCGGTTTGAAGGCGAAGTCAACTGGAATGGGGCGTCAATCAGAGGGGCGCTCTCCATAGGGTCAGGTTCCCAATTCCGTGACCGCCTAGATCTGTCCGGTACACGCGTACACTCCGTCATTGATATCGCTGAGATCCAATGCGAAAAAGACATCATTTTAAACGGCGTCAATGTCGAAGATTCACTCAGCGTGATGGGCCCTTGTATTTTTGAAGGGTCCGTACACGCTATTGGACTTACCGTCGGAGGAGCTCTCGTTTTCAAACACTGCACGCTGAAGAAAGACCTTGACCTTACTGCTGCCAGGATAGGGCGCCCATTGGCCATAGTCGAAGGGACGCGCGTCGAGGGGCACGTAACGGCCCAAATGTCTCAAATCGGCGAAGTGATCAAGTTTTCGAGGGCAACGTTCGTTCAAGGCGTAAGCTTCTACAGTTCCTCGATCGGCGACACCATAATCATCGACGAAGGCACCGAGTTCGGCGGGAGCCTGAATATCTCCGAAATCTCGGTCACTCACTCCGTAAGAATCAATAACGCAATCTTCCATAAAGACCTGCAGGCAGATCTCGCGACCGTGGGAGCGTATGTCCACATGCGAAATGTAGAAGTACGGGGTCGCTTTCGGGCCAGAGGTGCCAATGTGCACTCCTCTATGGATATGCAGCAGTGCACTTTTTCCGGGAAGGTCGAGCTGAACAGCATACGCGCTGCCGGTGCGGTCTTCCTGCGTGCCAGCTCATTTGCGGACCAGGTCATCCTGTCCTATGCCGTGATCGACTCTACTTTGGATTTGGGAGGATCTTCGTTCTCGGCCGAGCTAGAGATGAATAGCGTCCGCATTCGCGGCTCTCTCTTCTTGCGCGACTGCGCGCACTTCGAACAAGAAGTTGGCCTCAACAGTGTGAACGTGGGGGAGAATCTAGAACTCACCAATTCGTTTTATCGAACCGGCGTCAACCTCAGCACCGCTAAGATCGGCGGCGACTTGATGTTGGGATTCTCGTTCGAAGACTCAGCTAAATGGGGTTCGGGGGCAAGGCTGATTCTGTACAACGCTAGCGCGACTGGGTTGCAACATTGGTGGCAGTCCACTGAGGCTAACGCGTGGCCGCCCAAGTACCTGATTCAGGGATTCACGTACGGGCACTTAGGCAGCGTTGAACGTGAACTGTCGGAGAACCAGCTGGAGCCTAAGGAAAAGGCTTGTATAGAGTGGCTCGGTCGAGGCATCGGAACATCCTATCAACCGTATCTGCATCTAGCTCAGTTTTTTCGATCCATTGGCGAAGTATCAAAAAGCAATGCCGTTCTCTACGCAGCACGCGAGCGGCGCCGCTTGAATGCGCTTCGCCCTCCACATGAGACAGCGCATTTCTGGGAGCGCGACTGGTCCACGGCCCTTCGGCTAGGGCTTCTTAAATGGACGATAGGATACGGGATCGGTCTCGGCTATTTCAGATGCGTCCGTTGGGTAGCCGCGTTTGCAGTAGCAGGTGCCATCATCCTTCACGAGTTCGCACCCTCCACGACCGGCTCGTGGCTTCAGCTGACTATCGCTAGCCTTGACCAACTGCTCCCCATCGTGGTTCTCGATCCAGCGCACGACAAATTGATTTTCAATCCATCTCAGTCCTACTGGGTTGACTGCTTCTTCTATTCTTGTAGGCTGCTCGGATGGGCGCTCGGGTCATTCATTGTGGCAGGGCTCGCCGGCTTAACCCAGCGAGAGCGAGACTAACGTAATTTTGGGGCAGCCCCCGTACTCGCCATTGCGGAGCCGGGGAGCCGGGAGACAGGCACCTTAATTGAGGGCTTTCCGGGGCTTTCCGGGGCTTTCCGGGACAGCCTCGCAATTGGCAGTCCGGGATTGTTCGCGTCCAGCTAAGATGCTGATTACGTAGAGATTGAATTCCTTTGAGCCGGTTCGAACGCCTCGTCCATCTGAATCGGGAGGCTGTCCCGGTGATCCTTCATGGTGATCCTTCATTGGAAGCCCGCTGAAGCGGGCTGAAGAGAGGGAGGGGCGTGGCCCCCGTTTCGGATACCAGCCGTACAACGGCTGGCCTAACCATGAGGCCCGTGAACGGGCCTGAAAGCTGCGAGGACCGGTGAGGCGAGCACGGTACGACCCGAAGACATAGGTAACAGAACAGCCCGAGCACATGGGTAACAGAGCGACGGGATGGCGGCGGCGGTGAGGGTTCGCGGCGCGTGTGTGGTGTGAGGACGCTGACGCGGGAGGTGGGGGGCCTGGAGGTCGTTCCGTTTCCCCGGGCTTGCGCCGCGGGGCTGTTATTTCTTTCGCCCCCTTTGGGGGCTGAGCGGGACCGTTGGCGGCTATGGCTTGACGGACCGCCGTGTTCCCGAGGGCAAAAAAAGAGGCCGGGCAAGCCGCCCGGCCAAAGACCTTTCTCAGACTGCGAAGCCTTGGTCCGCCAACAAATCGCTGGGGACATGAGGCTCGCGCTGTCCGAGGGAACCCTTCCTCGTCTAAATCACTTCCCCCTAAGCCGCGCGCGAGTCCGGAGGAAACGAAAGCCCCAGGCCGCCCGGCTTGCTCGGTTCGTTGCCTTTGACCAATTTGCGGGCCTGCTCCTGGAAAAACATGACGGCACGCTCCATCGCCGGGATCTCCTTGTCGAGATCGGCATAGCCGAATTCCGTCATCGATTCGTAATAAGCCTTGCGAGCCGCTTCATGAGCCTTTCGCCAGGACTCCTTCTCGGCCCACTGATAGTGCAATTTCTCGGCTTCGACATGCAGTCGAGCCAATTCTTTCTTCGAAATGTTCATCGCGTTATGCCGCCTCCCCCAGTCCCAACC
>CAMPKL010000525.1 GCA_946887065.1 uncultured Bryobacterales bacterium | reverse complement strand
CCGCGCTTGAAAACGGCGACTTCTATGCTTCGACCGGCGTCGTACTGGAAGAAGTTGCGCGGCTGCCCAACGGTCTGCGCTTGCGCCTGCCCCAAGCGGATACCACACGCTTCATCACGCAGTTCATCGGCGCCAACGGCGCAGTACTGGCCGCCTCCATCGATGCCGCTCCTGAGTATCGTCTGAACGCCGGCGAGCCCTATGTCCGCGCCGTCGTCACCGACTCCAACGGCTGGAAAGCCTGGGTCCAGCCTGTCTTCGCCGACTAATCGCAGCCACTGCTACCCAATTCCTTCGGAGTTGCTGCGCAGGCCGACTCCGTAGTACTGAAAACCCGCCTTGGCCATGCTCTGCGGATCGTACAGATTGCGGCCGTCGAAGACGACGGGGTTCTTCAGTTTCCGTTTGAGGTAATCCAGGTCCGGCGTGCGGAACTCGTTCCATTCCGTAAGGATGGCTAGCGCGTCAGCGCCCTCAGCCGCCTCATAGCGGTCCGGGCAATAGACGATACGGTCCTCGTACATCGCCCTGACATTCTCTTCAGCTACGGGGTCGTTCACCCGGACAGTGCCGCCTGCCTCCAGTATCTGGTTGATGAAAACTAAGGCAGGCGCTTCTCGGATATCGTCGGTCTTGGGCTTGAATGACAATCCCCAAACTCCGATCGTCTTGCCTTCGAGCTTGCCGTTGAAGTAGCTGTGCACCTTGCTGAACAGAGTCTTTTTCTGTGCGTCATTGACCGCGTCGACGCTGCGCAGAATGCGCGGCTCCATACCGAGGCCTTCGGCCAACGAAGCCAGGGCCCGAACGTCTTTGGGGAAGCAGGATCCCCCGTAGCCGACTCCGGGGAACAAGAACTGGAACCCGATGCGCGCGTCAAATCCAATGCCTCGCCGAACTTCGTTGATGTCGGCGCCGACGAGCTCGGAAAGATTCGCCATCTCATTAATGAAACTGATTTTGGTCGCCAGCATGCAGTTGGCGACATACTTGGTCATCTCGGCGCTTTCAGTGCCCATCGCCAAGAAAGGATGTTCCGTGCGTAGGAACGGCCGGTATAGTTCGCGCAGGACGCCGATGACGTGTTCGCTGTCGGCGCCGACCACCACGCGATCCGGCTTGGTGAAGTCGTCGATCGCGGCCCCTTCTTTTAGAAATTCCGGGTTCGATGCTGTAGGCACATCCCGTCCGGCGGCTTCCTTGAGCCAGCCGGCGACCTTCCGATTGGTGCCGACCGGGACGGTACTCTTGACGACGACAATGGCGTGCTTCGGCAGATGAGGCCCCATGGCGAAGCAGCAGTCGCGAACGTAATCGAGATTGGCCGATCCGTCGTCGCGCTGCGGCGTTCCGACGCAGATGAATACGCAATCGGCATTGGAGACGGCCTTCGCTGGATCGTCGGTGAAGCGTAAACGTCCGGCGCGAGTATTGTTCTTGATTAACTCGCTAAGACCTGGCTCGTAGATCGGCACGTCCCCACTTCGCAGCCGGGTTATCTTATTTGGGTCGTTATCCAGGCAGGTCACGTTGTTGCCCGAGTCCGCCAGACACGTGCCCGTGACCAGTCCGACATAACCCGCGCCGATGATGCTGATATTCACGCTCTATCCTTCTCCAATCTCACTTTAGTCCTCCCGATGCCGGACTTGCCTGGGCAGCGGGCAAGCGCCACGAGGAAGGTTCGATCTACCCTACGCTCATGGTACGATACGCCTTTGTTTCGGCAAGGTCCCCGTGAAACGCGCCAGCGACATTCTACCTGCGGTCTACCGCCAGAGCGGCGATTCTAAAGAAGCTGAGCGCGATCTGATTTTTTGCTATTGGAAAGAGGCCGCCGGCGGCCGATTGGCCCAAGTGAGCCGCCCGATTCACTTCACCGGGAGCCTGCTCGTGGTCGAAGCCGATTCGCCCGAGTGGATCACCGCGCTGGAAGCCGTCAGGACGCGAATCCATGCGAAATTGAACGCCGCCATCGGTTCCAAGGCCGTGGGCCGCATCCTGTTCCGCGCCGCATCGACTTTACGCAAGCCCGCCGCCAGGGCCGGGACGGCGGACCCCTCCTTGCAGATGGCCGACGGAATTCGCGACCCTCAACTTAGGCGCGTGTATCTGGCTTCGAAACGCGCAGCCGAGAAGGGCCGCTGAATTCATCGTGAAAATTACCGAGAAAGAAGTTCGCAACATCGCCGAATTGGCGCATCTGAATCTCAGCGACGAAGAGATCGTCGCCTACCAGGCCAATCTCGAAGAGATCCTCAGCTACGTCGATAAACTCAACGAGCTGCCCACGGACGACATTGAGCCGATGGCGCAGGTGCTGTTCGAAGGCGCTGAGCAAGAAGGGCTTCGCGATGACGTACTCGAGCCCAGCATGCCCGTGGATAAGGCTCTCTCCAATGCGCCGCTGGCGGGAGCAGGGCAGTTCAAAGTGCCGCGGGTGTTGGAGCGCTAGCGATGCCCGTCGACAACTACAGCTCCCTGACCGTTGATGCGATTCGAGAAGGACTGCGCTCGAAGACGTTCTCCGCCGTGGAGATCGCTCAAGAAGCGCAGCGCTTCTGCGAGGGCGAGAATCCAAAGTACGGCGCCTTCCTGAGCTTCTGCCCAGATCGCGCCCTCAAAGCGGCGGAAGCCGTCGACAAGAAGCTGGCCGCGGGCGACGACCCCGGCGCGCTAGCCGGCGTGCCGATCGCCGTCAAAGACGTCATCCTCGTCGAGGGCGAGAAGAACACTTGCGCCTCGAAGATCCTCGAAAACTTCGTCGCTCCCTACACGGCGACGGCGGTTCAAAGAATTGAGAAGGCCGGCGGCCTCATTATCGGCAAGGCGAACTGCGACGAGTTCGCCATGGGCTCGTCGAACGAGAACTCGGCCTACTACCCGGTTAAAAATCCCGCCGCGCCCGATCGCGTGCCCGGCGGCTCGTCCGGCGGCTCGGCGGCGGCAGTCGCGGCAGGCATGGCGCCGCTGGCGTTGGGTTCCGAGACGGGCGGCTCGATTCGTCAGCCGGCCTCGTTTTGCGGCGTGGTTGGCGTATTGCCGACTTATGGACGCGTCTCGCGCTACGGGTTGTCGGCCTTCGCCAGTTCGCTCGATCACATTGGGCCCTTCTCGAAGAACGTCAAAGACTCCGCTCGCCTGTTGGGCGTTATGGGCGGCAAGGATCCCCGCGATGCGACCTCGGCGAGCGCGGCAGTAGCCGATTACGTCGCAGGTCTCGACGGCAATGTGAAAGGCATGAAGCTCGGCGTGCCAAAGGAATATTTTGCCGCAGGCCTCGACCCCGAGGTGAAGAGCCGCGTTGAGGAAGCGATTTCGGCGCTGGAAAAACTCGGCTGCGAAACCGTCGATATCAGCCTGCCGCATACCGAGTACGCGGTAGCGACCTACTATTTGATCTGCACCGCCGAAGCCAGCGCCAATCTGGCGCGCTACGACGGCGTGCGCTACACGATCCGCTCAAAGCAGTCCGATACGTTGAGCGAGATGTACCGCAACACGCGCCACGAAGGCTTCGGCAAAGAAGTCACCCGGCGCATCATCCTCGGCACGTATGTGCTCAGCTCGGGCTACTACGACGC
>CAMPKL010000524.1 GCA_946887065.1 uncultured Bryobacterales bacterium | reverse complement strand
CCGCTGATCCACTGCTCCCGCTCGGGCTGTCCTACTTTGGACAGCACGAGATGGTACGAATCGGAATTCGTCAGACCCAAATAGCGCTGGTCGGGCGTGGAGGTGTCTGTGCGAAACAGCGCCGCAATCGGATTCTCGCTCTTGCTGAAGTTGAACATGACGAAAAGCAACACGACCGCGAACCCGGCCAGGAGGGCTTTGGCGATGAACGACAGCGTTTGGCGGTCGGCCGCGGAGTTGCTACGTTTCGGTGCCGGCGGCTCGGGACTCGCGGTGGGCCGCGATGCTCCGCCGGAGGGCGGCATGGACACCACTTGCTGCCGAAAGGGCGAGACGCTGCCGCCCTTAAATTGGAGTTCCCGCAGCAAGCCAACAATCAGAATCGGTGTGTCGGCGCTGGAGATCTTTCCGATGTGACTGCGCGGCACCCAAATCTCGTCGCCCGTGCGGACGTTCTTGGCCAGCACTTCCGACCAGGTCTCTCGTTGGAGCGTCCATTCGTTGTGCTCGATGTTGCGTATCGCGGGAAAAAACGCAAATGTGCGCCCCGCAAGTCCCGCAAAGCGCGGATCTTCATGAGTATTCACGGATCAGTGCCTGACCGAAAGTATATCCGCGAACCGGCCGGCAGCGTCCCCCGAGCCTCGCGGACCGCCAAGTAACCTAGTTGGACCATAAGAGCGTCAAGACGACTTGGTAGAATGACCAGCGGCCCACGACACATGCGACAATCTCTGCGAGTTTCGATCTCCCGCCTCGTCCTCTTCGCCTGGGCGACCGCACTGGCGGCGACGGCTGCGGATTGGCCTTCTTGGCGAGGTCCGGCTTCAACCGGCGTCTCGCCGGATACGCAACTGCCCAGTTCGTGGTCGCCTGAGGGCGAAAACCTGCTCTGGAAGGCGGAATTCGGAGGCCGTGCGACTCCGGTTGTCGTTAAAGGCATGGTGTGTACGATCCGTCTCGCTGAGCCGGGAACCCCCGCCAAGTGGCAAGAGCAGGTTATTTGCCTTGATGAAGCTACCGGACAGGTTCGCTGGGAGCGCCGCCAGAATGTGTTTCAGACCGACATTCCGCACCACCGCGTGGGTTGGGCGTCGCTGGCCGCTGATCCGGAATCAGGCACGCTTTATTCGCAAAGCATCTCGGGCGTCGTCACCGCCTACCGTCCCGACGGCGATGTTCTCTGGATTCGCTCCTTGGATGAAGAGATCGGCCGCTTTTCCGGCTTCGGAGGCCGCACGACGACTCCAGTCGTCGACGGCGATTTGGTCGTCGTAACCTTCCTTACCGCCGGATTCGGCCCGAATGCGGTCCCCCGCCACCGCTTCTATGCGCTTAACCGAGCGAACGGCGAAACGGTTTGGATCTCGACTCCGGGCGAGGCTCCCCAAGACACCACCTACTCGACGCCGATAGTCCGCGTGATCGGCGGACAACGCCTATTGATCGCCGGCAACGGCGACGGCGCGGTCTATGCCATGAAAATGGGCACCGGCGAGAAGGTCTGGGGCTTTCCCCTCTCCAAACGCGGCATAAATACTTCCGTGGTCGAAAGCGGCGGCATCGTTTACGCCTCGCATAGCGAGGAAAACGTTGACGAGTCCACCAATATGGGCCGTCTGGTCGCGCTGGACGCCAATACCGTAACCGACGGCACCCCCAAGCTGCTGTGGAAGGTGGATGGCTTCGGCGGCGGCTATTCCTCGCCGATCATCGACGACGGAATCCTCTATCAGGTAGACAACTCGGCTAATCTGGTCGCCTTCGACGCGCTCAATGGCGAACGGCTTTGGCTGCAGAACATCGGAATCGCGCAGAAAGCGTCCCCGGTGATCGCCGACGGCAAACTCTACGCTTCCGACGTTGACGGCCAGTTCCACATCTTCAAATTGAATGGCCGGTCGGCGCCGGAACGCTTGGACTTGGACACCTTCAAGACCGCCGATGGGTCGGCGGTTCAGATCAACGGTTCGCCGGCCATCGCCAACGGCCGGATCTTCTTCCCCACTGAAAGCATCCTCTACTGCATCGCGACGGCCAACGCGAAGTCCATGCCTGCGGTAACCATTCCCAGTCCGGTGGAGAATGCCCCGGCAAACGCTACGCCCGCTTACCTGCAAGTGACCCCGGCGGAAGTCGCCCTGCGCCCCGGCGCCCGGCAACATTTCGCGGCGCGCTTGTTTGATGACAAGGGACGATTCATCCGCGAAGCCGAGGCGGAGTGGACTTTCGCCGGTCTGAAGGGGCAGCTCAACGGCGGCGATCTCGCGCTGACGGACGAGAATGTTCCCCAAGGCGGAACTGTAACGGCTAAAGCCGCGGGCCTGACCGGCGTCAGCCAAGTCCGGGTCATGCCCACCATCGGCTACACCGAAACATTCAATTCCTATCCGGTGCAAGGCATCGTGGCCGGCGCACCCGCCATGCGCGGACGTTACGCGGTCGTCGAGAAGGATGGCGAGAAGGTTCTCTACAAGGATGCGGCCAACCTAAGAAGTCAGAAGACTTCCATCTATCTTTCGCCCTCCAGCGATCAAAAGTACGAGGTTCAGGTGGACGTCTTCGCCGTTGAGAAGGCCCGGCGAATGCCGGATGTCGGTCTAGTCTCCCATCGCTACACGCTCGACCTCCAAGGCAACAAGCAGCGCATGATGGTCCGCACCTGGACTTCCGAGCCGGAGCGCTTCTCCGAGCAGGTTTCCTTCCAATTCGATCCTAATGTTTGGTACCGGCTGCGGTTCCGCGTGGAGCCCAGCGAAGAAAACGGCCCGACGCGCGTCATGGCCAAGGCCTGGAAGCGAGACGAACCCGAGCCCGAAGCCTGGACGATCGACGTCGTCGATCCCATCGGCAATGCACATGGCAGCGCGGGCATTTACGGTTTTGCCCTGGCGGACATTTACTACGATGATTGGAAAGTGCTTCCGCAGCAGTAGGCGCTCCATCGACGGACTTCAGACCATGCGATTCCCACGTTTCACATACTCTTTGACTCTTCTGGTCATCTCCGCGGCGCCTTTGGCCGCCGGCGACTGGCCGATGTGGGGAGGCGACCCGGCACGGAATATGGTTTCAGCCGAAAAGGGGATTCCGCGTACCTGGGACATCAGCACGAACGAGAACGTCAAGTGGTCGGCGGAAATCGGATCGCAGTCTTACGGCAATCCGGTTGTGGCCGAGGGCAAGGTTTTCCTCGGCACTAACAATCAGCTGGAGCGCAATCCAAAGATCAAGGGAGACCAGGGCGTGATGATGGTCTTCGACGAGAAGACCGGCGAGTTTCTGTGGCAGATGACTCACGCCAAGTTGGAGTCGGGCCGCGTTAATGACTGGCCTGAGCAAGGGGTGTGTTCGTCGCCGGCCGTTGTGGACGGCATCGTTTATTACCTTTCGAACCGGGCCGAGTTAATGGCGCTTGACGTAGAGGGATTTCGGGACGGTGAAAACGACGGACCTTTCACCGAGGAAGCGCAAACCTCGGAGATCGACGGCGACGTGATCTGGAGGCTGGATCTTTTCAACGATCTCGGCGTTTTCCCGCACAACATGGCGGCCACGTCGCCCCTAATCATCGGCGATTTGATG
>CAMPKL010000523.1 GCA_946887065.1 uncultured Bryobacterales bacterium | reverse complement strand
TCACGCTCAACGAGCGCACCGGCACGGTCGTCATCGGCAGCCAAGTACGTATCGCGCCAGTGGCCATTCTTCATGGGTCGCTCACCGTACAGATCGTGACCGACTTCATCGTTTCGCAGCCCACCGGGTTCAGCGCGGGGCAGACGACGGTCGTGCCGCAGTCGAACGTCACCGTCAACGAAGAGGCGGCTAGCAAGGGCATGATCCCTGCCGGCGCGACGGTCGAGGAACTCGTCCAAGCGCTGACGGCGATCGGCTCGACGCCGCGCGACATCATCGCCATCATGCAATCCATCGCCACCGCCGGCGCGCTCGAAGCCGAACTGCAGGTCATGTAGCTCATGGAAAATCTCATCTCCCTTTCGCCTGACTTGCTTGCTCAGCGCGCTGAGTTCAAGCGCCCTTCCGTGGAAGATGCCGCACGGGAATTCGAGACCATGCTGATTGCCCAGTTGCTCAAGTCGGCGCGAGACGCAGGCAGCGTTCTCGCCGAACCATCCGACATGGCCGGCTCCGACAGCTACCTCGAAATGGCCGAGAAAACCCTTGCCGAAACAATGGCCCAGCGCGGCACATTCGGGCTAGCGCAAATGATGATCAAGGAACTCACGCCCGATAGAAAGTGAGGTTTATAAGGTCTTGAGAAAATCGGTCAACACTTCGACCGTTCGTTGCCGCTTGTCGTGGTGCAGGTTGTGACCGGCGCCGTCGATGTGCACCAACTTCCCGTTCTTGAGTACCTTGGCGGCTTCATCGTTGGCGGTCCGGGTCTCGGGCGGAGCGTCAGCCTTGAGGATCAGCGCGGGGGCGGTGATTTTGCTTAGGGTTTCAGATATGCTCATTCGCCGATCACCGCCGGCGACGCGGCCTCCGGGCGCGTAGGAGCCGTGGAAGATCCTCTTGGAAACCGCCCAATATTCGCAGTCCAGTTGATCCCAGAGTGGCGTACCCTTGCGGCACTGCGCCTCGAGATCGTCGTAGGGCGTGTTGTTGCGCGCCAGTAGTCCCTGAATCAGCGTGGAGCGATCTTGAGCAGCAGCCGGGGGGCGGCCTGTGCCGGGTAGACCGAGACCCGGATCGAGCATGATGACGGCCTTGGCGACATCTGGGTACGTTGCGCCGAGCCTCATGACAGTGGCGGCGCCCATGGAGTGACCCATCAGAATCGGCTTGTCAATTTTCATCTCGCGGAGGAATCCCATCAGATCCTCCACGGCGACGTCTCCCGTTTCGTCAGCAGTGGGCGGGTCGGTATAGCCGTGGCCCCTGGCGTCCACCATATAGATGTCATAGTCGGCCTGCAGGTCTTCGGTCAGCGTCGTCCAGTTAAGTCCGTAATCGCTGAAGCCGTGGGCCATGACCATCACCGGCTTACCGGGCGCGGGTTTCGCGTGATAGTAATGAATGCGAATTCCGTTGGCGTAGACATAGCCGTCCGACCAACCGTCGGGTATTCCTGGGGGCGTTGCCGCAGCCGCCAGAGCGGCGCCGAGCGACAACAACAAGGCGATTCTTTGAATTTGCATGAGACTCTCCTAGCCGCTTCGTAGATTACGACATGAGAGTGAGCTATCGCTGTGGCAGCTCGTCTAATTTGTCCGCGCTTTGTAGTCTAGCTGGAGGGGAGTATGGACTTTGGTTGTCGGTTGAGGATGATTCGTGGACATCCATGGATGGCTGTCGCCATTAAAACCTACCGCCCGGCGGGCTTTCTTGCCTCTTGCGTCCTAATCTAACCTCATAACAAGAGTTTCGCGCAAGAACCCGCCGCTCACGCGGCTGGGCTCGGGTCGCCGGCGGATTGAGTGGAACTACCGCTGGCGGGCCGCGGCTTTGAGCTGATGAATGTTTGCGTCGCCGGCAACATCGAGGCCGGCAGGCTCCCGTCGTCGACAGCGAGCATGACGTGAATGTAATCGGGCGTATTCTCTAGCATCTCGACTTCGACCTGATACTGCTTGGCATCGAGTGCAACCTCGTACACCTGCGCGTCGATCAATTCTGAAAGCAATTGCTCGCAGGTCTTCGCGGACCACTTCTGCACTTCGGAGTCCAAAACCTTGCGCCACTGCTCGCGTCGATTCATTTCGCGGTTCGCATGTATTCTTCGACGTTTTTAGCTAGCACGTCGAGCGGAACATTGCCGCCCTGCACGACCGTGTCGTTAAAGGCCTTTAAGTCAAACTTCGTCCCCAGCGCCTCCATCGCGATCTTGCGCTGACGGTTGATCTCGCTCAGCCCCACCTTGTAGCCGCAGGCTTGACCAGGCCAGGAGCAATAGCGGTCGACTTCGCTGGCAACCTCTTCGGGGTTGGAGCCGTTGACGTCGACGAAGAACTTCACGCCCTGTTCACGGGTCCAACGCTTGGCGTGGATGCCCGTGTCGACCACCAACCGGCAGGCTCGGAAAGCAATCGACTGCAGATAACCAAGCCGTCCGACGGGATCGTCTTCGTAGGCGCCCAGTTCGTCCGCCAACTGCTCGGCATACAATCCCCACCCTTCGGAGTAGGCGTTGAAGGCCAGCATCTGCCGGATCAGCGGCATGTCGTGTGTGTACTCCCCTTGCCAGATGTGGCCGGGGATCGCCTCATGAAATGCCAGGTCGGCGAGGCTGTATTTGCTGTGCAGGTCGGTTGTTCGCAGATTGATCCAGAACCGGCCGGGGATTGTGCCGTCGATCGACCCGGCGCCGCCGTAGGCCCCCGGAGCGCCCGGCTCTTCTTCAGGGGGCAGCCGCTTCACTTCCATATTCGGATCGACGACTTGATTGAAGGCGCGCGGCATCTGCGACCGGATCCAGTCGAGGCGATTCTGGATGAACGCCATGATTTCGGCCCGGCCCTTGTCGCCTTCGGAGAACTGATAGCGCGGGTCTTCGGCCAGGGCCTTCATGCGGTCGCCCACGGAGCCCTGGCCATAGCCGAGCCCCTTGAGGATCGTGTCCATCTGCCCGTGCAGGCCCGCCAACTCGCTTTGGCCCATCTCGTGGACCTCGTCGGGCGACATGTTGGTGGTTGTCGATGCCTTCAGCGCCCAGCTATAAAACTCCTCGCCGTGCGGCCGCGCCCACATACCGGCGTCATCCGCGGCTGCCGTTCGCTGTGCTTGCAATTCCGCTATCTGGCGCTCCAGCGCCGGCGCAACTTGTTGCACCGCGATCGACCGCGCCCGCTCGGCCCAGTTCCCCGGAATCTCTTTCGTCCGCCGCTGCAACGATTCGACGAGCGTGCCGCCTTCACGCGCGTTCTTGGCGACGAGCGTGATCTGTCCCAGCGCCTTGTCGATGAGGAAGTCCGGGGGAACCAGACCGGTTTCGCGCGCTGCCTGCATGCGCCCGAGTTCGCCATCGAGGAGGCCCGGGAAGGCTTCGAGGCGCGCCAGATAGGCCTCGGCATCGGCGGCGTTCTCGATTCGGTGGTCGGTGTCGAGGAAGCGGGGGATGTCTATATAGCCGCCGACGTTTTGGATTACGACGTAGGGCGTGTTGCGCCAGCCGCCGACCGCCACATCGCCGTACGGCAGGGCGAATCCTTCGAGTGCGGTCGCGTAGGCGCTTCGCACGACCTCAAAACTGGTGCGCGCGGCGTGGCTGAGTTGGGATGTATCGAACGAGTTGG
>CAMPKL010000522.1 GCA_946887065.1 uncultured Bryobacterales bacterium | reverse complement strand
CCGAATACCCACCAACTCATCGCCTGGAAGATCAGCGGTTCGCCCAACTGGATCCCCTGGCTGATTGAGGCCACAAGTTGCAGCTTTGACAGGGCAATCCCGGCCAGAGTGACCGGCAAGGCTACGACGAGGCCCGCTATCGGTCCGGCGGCGGCGATATCGAACAAAGCCCTTCGGTCGGGAATGTACGGCGACATGCGAATGACTGCGCCGAACGTTCCAAACAACGTCGCCCGAAATGGCGACGGGATGAAGTACGGCAGACTCGCGGGCACGCGATGCTTCTTGGCGGCGAAGTAGTGTCCAAACTCGTGGCAAGTCAGAATGGCCATCAGGCAAGCGGAATACTGCCAGCCATGAAGCCAGGTGGTAGTGAGGATGGTTCCCAAGTAGAGAACGATGTGCAGCCATACCTTCTGCTTAGGACGGCTAGGCAGCGGCTGATAGGCCCGAGGTTCAAATGCGCCGTACGGAAGTGACTGGGGCGGATCTTGCCGAGTACTCGGCGGCTGGAGCGAAGAATCCATGCAACTCGCTCCCTTCATTCTACGCAGCCTGCCCGCCGCGCCTGGGGTTTAGCGGCGATCGAAGTCCTCTGGGGGACTGCTGAGCTTCTGGATGACGGCCTTTTCGAGCGAAAAGCCAATGCGGTAGACGCCGTCCTGGCGGGCGCGGCAATGCTCGACAATGACCTTGCCGCTGATGCCGAAGACGCCCTCTTCGCCGGATATTTCTCCGCTCACCGCCACTTCGCTGCCCACGGGGAGTTGCGACAAAACTTCCACGCCGAGCCCGTGGTTAGAAAAATCCACGAGCCTAGCGCCGAGTAGCCGGCCTTGATAGTCCAGGCGCAGACGCCTCGCTTGAAATTCCGGGCTGCGCGGTTTGCCCCGCCGCTCGCCATCCATCTCATCGTAAGGAACACCCTCGGCGGATTCGGGCTCGTCGAAAAGCGTCGCCAAGGAATCGGGCGAGGACCCGTCGCCGGCAGGCGTGGCGTCCACGGAAGGGAAGGTCGCCAGGTGCTCATCCGGCTCCTGTTCCTCGAAGACGGCGGCGAAATCCCGTCGCCACTCGGGCTGATCGGCCAGGAGGGCCGGCTGAGGGGCGGGGGCCGTTTCGATCTCATCGGACTCGGAATCGGCCACCAGCCAGCGCTCCGGCGCTTCGCTTAAGGTGTCCAACGAAGCGACTTTGGCCGATACAAACTCGCGGTTCCCCCGGGCGTCGGCCAGAAGAGTCACTTGGACGCAGGCTACGTGCAGGCCGTAACGGCCCTGCAACCAGAGGATCGTGCGCAGGGCGCTCTCGTCGAAAGATTCCGCGATCAGCACGACGCCTTGGGCACGGTTGAGACTGCGTAGCGGCGGGCGAAGAAAGCTGGACAACTCACCGCGCTCCACTAGGACGGTGCGGGCCAAGATATCGTTCGGGCTCAGGGTCGCGACCCGGCTGGCCTGTTCCAGCGCCTCAGCCAAATCCGGACGCCGCCCGCCTTTTTGGGAGGCGATGACATGGATGCGGCCATCCGGATCGACCGCCAGCGGGTTGTCACCGGCAGCGATCGCCAACAATTCCAGCCCCGCTTCGGCGAATAGCGCGCGGGGGGAATGGGCGAGAAATTCGCTGAGGACGTAGTGGTCGAAGAACGGTTTCGGGCGTAGCTCCGCCTGGCGCTCAAGCGGCGCTAGAGTTTTCGCACTGGGGTCAAGTCGCAGCATTCGGACGGAGTTAACCTCTTCAGTCAGAAGCAGGCCAAGCACCGTTGCGGGGGAACGCTAACGTACTGAAAACATTAACACTGGCCAGCCCATTCGTCTATACGACCGACGCCGTCGCGCAGCAAACCCTGCAGCCCCCTTCAGGGTTTGGCTACTGAATGGTCAACATGCGGTCGATCGCGGCCTGCGCCTTGCGGCGGGTCTCGGCGTCGATTTCAACCTCAACCCGGTCATGCCGGAGCGAATCAAGAAGCTTCTCCATCGTATTCATCTTCATGTATTCGCAAACGGCTTCCGGGTGTACGGGGTAGAACTTCTTTTCGGGAAGCTCCTTGCGCAAGCGGTACAACATGCCGGACTCCGTGCCGACGATAAATTCTTTGACGGGCGACGACTCCGCGTGGCGAATCATCTGCTCTGTCGAAAGGTAATAGGCGTGCTGAAATTCCGACTCGCCGGCCATGATCTTGGCCAGGCAGGTGGAAGCGCAACCGCACTCGGGGTGGATGAGGATCTCGGCATCCGGATAACGATCAAGGGCTTCTTCCAGCGCGAACTCGCCGATCTTGGCGTGGACATGGCAGGCGCCGTCGTAGAGATCGACCAGGTCGGGATCGATGCCGCTCTGAGCCAACGAAACGGCGCCGAGGTACTTGTCAGGCAAGAACAACATGCGGCGGCCGGGATGATGGGCGGCGGCGTGGGACACGACCTGGGCGGCGTTGCGCGATGTGCAGATGTAGTCGCTCATCGCTTTGGTCTTGGCGTCGGTGTTGACGTAGCTGATGATCAGCCCGTCGGGGTTGTGTTCTTTCCAGGCACGAATCCGGGCATGATCGATCGACGCGACAAGCGAGCAGCCGGGCTGATCGGGCATATAGACCTTGGCGTTGTCGCCGAGGATGGTCTTGGCCGTCTCGCCCATAAACCAAACGCCGCAGAAGTCCACGCGGGGCTTCGATTGCTCCGCCACGTACTTGCTGAGACCCAAGGAGTCGCCCACGTTTTCCGCAATCTCTTGCAACTCGGGGTATTGATAGTTATGGGCGATGATGACGGAGTTCTTCCGAGCCGCCAGGTCCTTCACTTCCCTGCCCTGTTCGACGAGGTCACGGACGAAGTCCGGCGTGTAGCGCTCAGGATAGAGGTCGCCGGCAAACCGATTGAAGCGGTCGTACCAACCGTCGAATGAAATCGAACTGTCCATGAGGCTCGTCGCCTTTACTCTCTTTAGACCTGGAAGGAGCGTCCGCAGCCGCAGCTCTTTTGAGCGTTGGGGTTGATGAAGCGGAAGGCTTGTTCCAAGACGGTTTCCTCGTAGTCGAGAATCATGCCGTCGAGGTATTTATAGCTTTTCGGGTCCACGAAGAGTTGGACGCCGTCGACTTCGATTACGTTATCGGTTTCTCGTGCCGCAGTTTCGTACTTAAACTTATAGCTCAAGCCTGAACAGCCTCCGCCGACGATACCGAGACGCATAGCCTTCTTGTCGTTCTCGGTCAGCATTTTGCGAATCCGGCCGACGGCGCTTGGGGTGACTTCAATCACGCTTTCATTATAAAGCCCTAGGCGGCATGGGCACGCGCCATACCGGACTGGAGCGCGGCGGCGAGTTGGTCGGGGCGCTGGGAACCGATCATCAAGGACTGGCCGCCGGTCAGCGACAGCAGGACGCCGCGATTGCCGGAGACGTTGAATGCCTTAACCGGCGCCATGCCGCGGACGCCCCAGCCGCCGTATTCGAGAATCGGCCGGTAGCGCTTGGCCTCGGCTTTGACGATCCGGTCGTAGGGGATGACCTGCTCGGGCCAGAGCATCCTAAAGCGGACGTAAAGACCGTCAGGCCGGACTTCGGTAATTAGCGTCATCGACCATAGCCAGGCCCAAATCGCCACAGGAA
>CAMPKL010000521.1 GCA_946887065.1 uncultured Bryobacterales bacterium | reverse complement strand
AAAGGTAGTGCTCCCAAAACTTGCGGAAGCCCCGGAAGTTGTTGACCAGAAATTCGAAGCCCAAAAGCTTCCAAAGCCGCAGCAGCTTTACGTAGAGCTCGCGCTCGCGCAGACGCCTGCGGCTGTAATAGCTGAAGCCGCCGTCCTCGGTGAAGTAACGGAACGAGAACGTATTCAGGTGCCATTTGTGCGTCGGATCGCAGAATGAGCTGAAGTCCGTGTAATGCGGCGTCTCCAGCCGTATGACGCCGCCCGAGCGGCAAATCCGATGCAGCTCTTCCATCGTGTGGATCACGTCGTCCACATGCTCGATCACATGGATGAGCGAGACTTCGTCGAATGCTCCGTCGCGGAAGGGCAATCCACTCCCATTCACATCCGCGATCACGTCGGCCGCCGTGTTCCGGTTTGAGTCGACGCCGATCGCCCCAGGGCGTTTATTGATGCCGCAACCGAGATCGAGAGATCGCAAGATTCAACAGCGTAACAGACGCGACGCGCCGGAATGCCCAACACCGATAGACTGGAGGAAGTGAAAATTGGATTCATCAGCCTGGGCTGCCCCAAGAACCTCGTCGACAGCGAGGTGATGATGGGCATGGTCGAAGCGCGCGGCCACGAACTCACCTCCTCCCCGGCCGAAGCCGACGCCCTGGTCGTGAATACTTGCAGTTTCATCGACCCGGCCAAGCAGGAATCCATCGAGACCATCCTCGAAATGGCCGAGTTTAAGCGCACCGGCCGCGCCAAGCGTCTGATCGTTGCCGGATGTCTGGTCGAACGCTACCGCAACGAACTTCAGCTGCAGATTCCAGAAGTCGACGCGGTCCTCGGCACGAATGAGCTTGAGACCATCGTTTCTCACTGCGAGGGCGGCTACGAATCCAACATTCCCGTTGCCGGGCTGGACCCGTATCTCTATCACGACCAAACTCCGCGCCGCCTGGCGACGTCCCGGCCCATGGCCTACGTCAAGATCAACGAGGGCTGCGACCACCCTTGCACGTTCTGCATCATTCCGCAGTTCCGCGGAGGGTTTCGCAGCCGTCGCTTTGAGTCCGTAGTCCGCGAAGCCGAGAACCTTTTCGGTCGAGGGATCAGCGAACTCAATCTGATCGGGCAAGACACCACGATGTACGGCGAGGATCTGGACCTCAAGGACGGCCTGGCTCACCTGCTGGCGCGCCTCGCCCGCATCGAAGATGCCGGTTGGGTGCGTTTCCTTTACGCCTATCCCAACCGCGTGACGAATAAACTGCTGGAGACTATCGCCGCCCACGACCAAGTCTGCAGCTACATCGATATTCCCTTGCAGCACGCCAGCGGCGCCGTGCTCAAGCGCATGAAGCGCGGCGCTAACGGCGATATTTTTCTCAAGCTCATTGAGCGCATCCGCCAAACCATACCCGGCGTGGCGATTCGCACGAGCTTCATCGTCGGTTTTCCGGGCGAAACGGATGCGGACTTTGAAGAACTGCGCCAGTTCGTTGCTGCGGCCCAGTTCGATCGAGTCGGCGTGTTCCGTTACTCCGACGACGACACCAGCGCCAGCTTCCACTTGGACGGTAAAGTCGACGCCCGCACCAACTACAACCGCTTCCGCACCTTGATGTCCGATGCCCGGGCGATCTCGCGCAAGCGCAATCGAGCTTTGGTCGGCCAACGATTGCCAATATTGGTCAGCGGCCTCTCGTCCGAATCCGAGCTGCTGTGGGAAGGCCGTTTGCAGTCTCAGGCCGAAGAGATCGACGGGAAGACTTTTCTCGTGGATTTTGAGTGCGCGCCGCCCAATCCCGGCGACATAGGCGTTGTCCGCATCACAAGGTCCAGCGACTACGACCTATTCGGCGTGCTGGAAAGCGTGACGCGCCCAGTCCGCGGCTCCGCGCTCAACAACCAAACGACAGCCGCCCGAGTGTTGTTGCCGGTACTCTCCTAGGCTTCCGCCCTGCTAGAATTTTCTCCGTCGTGCCTGAACGCTCTGATCATTGTCCGATCTGCGGGAAGCGAACTTCCCGGCAAGAGAAGCATTTCCCGTTTTGCAGCGCCCGCTGCAAAACCATCGACCTCGGGGTCTGGTCTTCCGAGGGCTATGTCGTTACGCGTCCAGTGACCGAGGCGGATGAACACTTCGAGAGCCTGACCGAGTCCGAACAAGACGAGCCGCATGACTAAGCGCCGCCTCGCGCTGCTTTTTACGACGGTTTTCGGCGTGGGCTATGCTCCCGCCGCTCCCGGCACATTTGGTTCGATCGCCGCGCTGGCCATGGCCTGGGCGCTGCTTCAACTCACGGGCTGGCCGGCTTGGTCGCTCGCCGTTGCCGCCATGGTGCTGACCCCGATCGCTTCGCTGGCCTGCGGCGTCATGGAGCGGGAACTTGGCGCGGAGGACCCCGGATTCATCGTCATCGACGAGGTCGTCGGACAATGGCTGACCCTGGCCGCCATTCGTCCCGAACGCCCCTTGGATTGGCTGGGGGCGCTGGCGCTCTTCCGCGTCTTTGACATCTTGAAACCCTGGCCTATTCGACGGTTAGAGAAGCTTCCCAACGGCTGGGGAGTGGTCGCCGACGATTTCGCCGCGGGGGCCTGCGCTATGATGACGATTGCCTTCGTCCGCGCCTTTGACGGCGCTTTTTGACCGTTATTGAGTTAGTTGTTGGAGTCTTGTATGAGTGCCCCATCTGCATCTTCCAATGGCCAGGGGCCGCCGGTCATTGACAGCGTTCGACCGCCCGCTGCCATAGCCGGCGGGGACTTTGAGATCCTCGGTTCGCACCTGGCGGGAGGCGATCGCCAGTCGATTGTGCGCTTCGGAGGCGTCGCCGCCCGACTGGTGATCGGCGGAGAGCATCGCATCGTCGTTCGCGTTCCCGACGAGGCGACTGAGGGTTCCTTAACCATCGAGTCGCAGGGCGCCTCTTCGAGCAGCCGCGCCTGCACGCTAGGTACGGCGATCGCTGAAGGACTCCACCCGGTCGCCAGTCCGGCCGTCGATCCGGAAGGGAACATCTACACAACGCGCAGCGGGACGCGCGGAGAGGAAGTGCCGGTCTCGGTGTTCAAGATCGACACCGCCAACAATACCCACCCCTTCGCCTCCGAAATCGTCAATCCGACCGGGCTCGTGATGGCGCCCTCCGGCGAATTACTGGTCTCAGGACGCAATAACGGAACCGTCTACTCCGTTTCCCCCAGCGGCGCCGTGTCGACCTACGCCGAGGGTATGGGCGTGGCGACCGGCATGGCGATGGACGGCGACGGCAATCTCTATGTTGGCGATCGCACCGGAACCATCTTCAAGATTGCGCCGGACCGCCAGATTTTCGTTTTCGCAACCGTTGAGTCCTCGATCGCTGCGTTTCATTTGGCGTTCGGACCGGACGGCTATCTCTATCTGACCGGTCCCACGACTTCCAGTTTCGATTCCGTCCAGCGGATCACGTCCCACGGCGACGTCGAGGAATATCTGCGCGGTTTCGGCCGGCCGCAGGGCATCGCCTTCGATCGTCAAGGCCGGCTTTATTTGTCCGCGTCGTATCAAGGGCGCAAGGGCGTTTTCCGCATCGATGAAGATAAGTCGGTAACGCAGGTCGTCTCGGGCCCTGGAATCGTCGGCCT
>CAMPKL010000520.1 GCA_946887065.1 uncultured Bryobacterales bacterium | reverse complement strand
GGCCAGAGCGATTCGCTAAAGCCGTAGCGCTGCCACTCGCCGACCCAGCGGATGCGCTCGGTGACCCTGCCGTCGAGAGCGACCTGCGGGTTGTAGAAACGGGTCGGGCGACTGCCGGACCCGGCAAACAAAGACCCTCCTGCCTTTAGGCTCGCTCCATAAGGTAGGCCGGTTTGGACGAAGGCACTGCCGGAATGGCCGTCATCCTCATAACCGGCGAAACCGGTCTGAAAGAATGGAAGTTGGGTCATCAAGATTCTCGATGCCAACGTGGACCGCGTGTAGTCGGCAAGGATCGAGAGGTCGGAGCGGCCTTCTGGAGTCCAGATAAAACCTGCCGAGAACTGACGGCTCTGCATGTCGAGTTCGATTTGCGGGTCGTCGTTGCGATTCGCCATCGTCGCGTAAGAACTGTGCAGCGTGAGGGCAGAAGAAGCGCGATAGCTGACGCGCAGCTTGCCTCGCCAGTAGTCGTCCAGACCCGTCCGAAAGTAAATTTCGCTGCCGGGCGAAAACTCTGCCTGGGCCCCGATTCGCAGGCGACCGCCGGCCAACCTCACGGCGGCGCTCGCTAACCCCACGTGGCGCCGCATGGCGACCTGCGTCTTGGGTTCAGGGCGCAGATCAAACTCCGGGGGCGGCAGTTCCGCCTCTCCCCAGGAATAGCGGTGTCCAGCACGCAGGCTTATGCGGCGTTCCGGTTCGAAAATCAGGTCGACTTGGTTCTGGCTGTAGCGAAAATCAATCCGTCGATCGGAGAACTCTGTGATCGCCAATTCGGGAGACGCATCGAGAAGTTGAGAGAGCGCCGCGGACCCCGTGACGTGGAAGCGATCGGAGTACCACGACTGGACAAACCGCAGCCTCGGATGCAGTCGAAACTCGGCGCTCCAGTTTCCCGACGGCCTTGGTTGACTGGCCTGGGCGTAGTTGGTTTCCAGTAGCGACGTGTAAGGCGTCAACAGTGACGCGTAGACCAATTCCCCGGCCGCATCTATATTTTGCGTGACATTGATCTTGTTTTGACTGTATGTGAACTGCCCCGTCAGCGAAACCCGTGACCAAGGCGTCGCTTGGATCACGGCGCGGCTGAATGGACCGCTGCCGTTGACATCGTACGCTTGGAACAATCTGTCCAGGGATAGTTCACGGCCAAGCAGGGGGAAGCGGCGATTGCCGCGGTTGGGGCCGTCGTTCCAGGACACTTCCTGGCCGTCGGAGAAGTCGGTGTAGCCTCGTTCCACCGTTGCGCTCCACCGTTCGTGCGAGATGGTCACTCCGCCGCGGGCCGTAAGCAGGCGGTCGTTCAAATCCGTGTCGACGGCAAATTCATTGCCGTCTGAAACGAACAGAGTTGATCCGCGTCCTCCGCCCGATCCGCGAGAAAGATTCGCGAAGGGAGTCAGTCTTTGGCCCGGGCGAAACCTGAGATCAACATCGAGTTGACGCCGCCGTATGTCGTAAGCCCGCTGGCTGAGCGTGAGTCCGCTAGCTAGCAACGGATTGGCGAATGTGGGCAGATTGTTGAAGTAAGCCACGTTGCGGTAGTCGACGCTGAGGTCGTACAGTCCGTTCTTCTCGGCCGTGAAGTGAGCGGTGTTGTAGGGATCGCCGCCCCAAGCGTTCATCGTCAGCGCGGCGCGGTCCGCCCAACGTGCGCCGGGATTCGCGAAGCGCAATTCGCCCTCGAATAGGCGCGGACCTTCGCCGAGGTTTACGATCGAGCGATAGACTTGCGAACTGCCGTTGATGTCCGATACCCAACGATTGCGAACATCGATCGTGCCGCCCCAGTCGTCGGATTGCAGCAGTCCCTGCTGCGCCAAGGCAGTGCCGGCCGCGCACAGCAAAGACAGCGCCAGGCCGCTAGTCCTCATCTCAGGAAGTCCGAGCTGACGAAGGAGCCGTGGATCTTGGAGTGGCACACGGTGCAATTTTGAAAGCGTGGGCTGCGTAGGTCGTGGAAGCCTGGCGGAACACCCCCGACAGTGGCCGCTGAGATCGTGTGACACTCCAGACAAAGTTGACCGACGTTGTGTCGCGTCAGCATTCGCGGGTTCACCGAGCCGTGGGGCTCGTGGCAGGATGCGCATGGCTCCATGCGAACCGGCGCATGTTCGAACGGAAACGGGCCGCGCTTGTCGCCATGGCAGCGGATACAACCAAGCTCGTTTCCGCCAAAGCGGGCCATTTGCGATGGCGGCGTCGGCCCGTGCGGGCTATGGCAGTCCACGCACGAAACTGCGCCCTCATTGAGCCGATGACGATACGGTCGATTGAACTGAGCCAGAACATCGGAGTGACACGACGAACACAGCTGATCCGTTCCCGTCGTCAGCAGGTTGTGTGACCTATTACTGTGTAGTTGGTGGCAGCTAGTGCAGGATACGCCGGAAGCAAGATGCGCCGAGTAGGAACGCGTCGACTGGCTGACGTCTTTGGCATGGCAGGAAAGGCAAGAATCGTTCACCACGCTAGGTTGCGCGTCGCGGAAGACGGCCAGCTCCGCGGCGTCTAACGCTTGAACATGCGCTAAACCAGGCCCGTGACAAGACTCGCATGCGCCGAACGACGCTCCCGACGCACTGGATGGCCCCGGAGCGTGCGGGTTGGTGTCTAAGAAGGCCGCAGCAGTTTCGGTGTGGCAGACAGCGCAACGCTCGGAGCCTATGAATCCGCGCCCTTGGCCAAGCAATCCGCCCGGTACGGCGAACAAGAGCAGAAACGCCCACGGCGCCCAAGCAACGGAAGCTTGATCCGGACGCTCAAGGCCGACATGGCAACGCGTGCAATTGTTGAGCGCGCCGAAGGCCGAACCGCCGGGCCGGTGGCAAGACGCGCACGAACTCCCGCTCGCTTCCGCTGAACGGTGATAGTCCCTTGAGTACTCGGCCAGACCAACTTGATCCATCCGGAATGCCGTGTTGTGACACGCCACGCAGCTGTTTTCCGCGTCGACGATGTGCTGGTCGTGATTAAAGATGACGTCGCCGAGTCGATTTCCGTAGACCAAAGAACGCTGCAGGCCCATGGCCGAGCCGGCAGCGCGTGCTGTCGGGTCCACATGGCACTGCAAACAGTTTCCTTCTGACTCGAAGGCCGTGCCCGCCGGTCGATGACAAGCCCCGCAGGAGGTTTGGTTCGCCTCGGCCGTCTTGTGCAAATTGTCCGCGTAATTGAGCAGTCCTCGCGTGAGCGGAAACACCTGATTGTGGCAGCTCCGGCAGTCGTTACCGGCAAGCTCAACGTGGCGTTGGTGGTCGAAGCGTGCCGGACCAAGGCGCGTCTCAACATCAGGTAGATTCGGAACGCCGCTGACGCCCGTCGACGGCGTGGCGCGCGGCTGGCCCAGCCCGACGTGGCATTGCGCACAGTTGCCCGCAGAGGCGAAGGTCGTCCCGCCGGGGAAGTGGCAGCCTGCACAGGACGTTCGCGCCGCCTCAGCGCTCCGGTGCAAATCGTCGCCGTAGTCCAACTCAACGGCCGACATCGGGAAGAGCCTATTGTGGCAACTCGCGCAGGTCGTTCCGTCGCGATCTGCGTGGCGAGCGTGGTCGAATGTTGCCGTACCCAGCGACGTCGCGTACTCACGGCGTCCCGGGAGCGTGGTCCTCTCTTCCGGCGGCGC
>CAMPKL010000519.1 GCA_946887065.1 uncultured Bryobacterales bacterium | reverse complement strand
GAATCGACGTTGTCAGCGACAGCACCCAGTTGCCGAACTTGTGCTTAAAGCTCATTGAGTTGCGGTCGCGTACCGGGAAGCGCGAAGCATTCAAGAAATCCACATCAAGATGCTCAAACGCGCTCAACAAGTATGAAAGCGCGTCAACCGGGTACGAATGGTCGCCGTCCAGCGTGATGATCACGTCGCCGGTCGCTTCGCCGAAACCCTTCTTGTAAGCCCTGCCGTAACCGCGTACGTCCTCGCGCACGACCTTCGCGCCGTACGACGCCGCGACATCCGCCGTACGGTCGGTCGAACCGTTATCCACAACAATGACCTCATCCACGTACTCCGGCATCCGCCGCAGCACTTGATCGACGCCCTGTTCTTCATTCAGACAGGGAATGATCACCGTAATTCGCCACTTGTGCCACATAAGATCAAGACGCTCAGGCGTCTTCCGCGCCGTTCTCCGACTCTTCCGTCTCCGGCGCCTGCGGCAGATCGATCCGCACCCGGAAAATGCGATTCCGCTCCATCTGCAATACCGTATACTTGCGCCCGTCGAACTCCACCGATTCTCCCGCCGTCGGGATGTGCCCCAAGCGGCTCAGTAGAAATCCCGCCAGAGTCTCAAAGCCTGCATCGTACGGCAACTCGATCTTGTACTGCGTCTCCAAGTCCCGAATATTGGTGATGCCGTCTAACTCCAGCGGCCCGTCCAGCGCCTGCAGCGCTTCGGCAGGCTCGTGCTCTTCGCGGATTTCCCCGACTATCTGCTCCAAGGCGTCCTCGATCGTCGCCAAACCGACAACCGTCCCAAACTCGTCGACGATCATCGCCATCTGAAACCGCTTCGCCTGGAATTCGCTCAGTAACTCGTGCAGCATCTTCGTCTCTGGGATGAACTCCACCGGCTGCAAAAAAGAGCGGAGCTTGAATGTCGGGGCGGGCCGCGCCAAGGCCTGCCACCTGCGAATCTTCTGCACAAACGTCCAAACGTCCTTCGCGTAAATCACGCCAATGACGTTGTCGACCGATTCCTTGTAGATCGGTATCCGCGAGTGCCGCGTGCGCGTAATCGCATCGATCACTTGGTCCGGCCCGGCGTCGGACGGCAAAGCCACCATTTCTTGCCTGGGCACCATCACTTCCCGCGCCGTCAAGTCGTAGAAATCGATGACCCGGTGAATCATCTCCTCTTGCCGCTGCGCCTGTTCGCCCTGTTTCTTGCTGACGCTGACAATCAGCTTCAGTTCTTCCGCCGTAAATCCGTCTTCGGCCCCGGCGAGCTTCAATCCAATCAGATGCGAAAGCTTCTCGGCCGTACCTTTTACCGCCGAAACGAACAGGCCGGTGACTCTCGCAAAATAGTCCAACGGCGTGGCCACCGCCAGAGCCAAACGTTCCGAGCGCTCCATCGCCAAGTTCTTGGGAACCACCTCGCCCAGCACCATGTGCAGAAAGGTAATGACGCTAAACGAGACGACGAAGCTGATGGCGTGCCCGAGTTGCTCCGATTCGGGAGACAGCACGCGCTCCAGCAACGGTTGAGCCAACCCATATACCGTTTCCTCGCCGGCCCAGCCAAGGCCCAGACTCGCCAACGTCACGCCCAACTGGGTCGCCGACAGCATCCGGTCGGGCTCCTCCAGCAGCCTTAGAACCAACAACGCCCGCGAGTTTCCGGCATCCGCCAACTGGCGCATGCGTGTCCGGCGGACCGAGACAAGCGCTACTTCGGCGGCAGCAAAGAAGCTATTCACCGCCAGCAGCAGAAACAGGACGAGTAGGCGGACGGTAACTGGGAAGTCTTCCATCGGAGCGGCGCGCGGCCCCTAGCGAGAACTCTCAAGGATAACGGATGAACTCGGCGCTCCGCGCAGTTCGCCCCCGAAGCTCGGGTAATATAGGAGTCACGTCCTCCAGGCGGCAAGCGGCTCAGCCGACATGCGAGCGTTACGCATCATCACGGCCGCAGTGCTGATTGCCGGCGTCGTTTTCTTGACCTCCGATTCCTGGGCGCCGGGGCCCGCGAAGTTCTTGATCCGAACCGATCCCCTTGAATCCGCGGACCTTATCGTCGTCCTCGCAGGCGACGGCTCGGGACGCCGCGTCGAGGAAGGCCTGCGTTTACTCCAGGCGGGTCTCGCTCCGCGCATGCTCGTCAACGGTTCCTACTCGCTCTATGAATCTCGCGAATGCGACCTCGGACGCGCCTACGCCGTTTCCCGCGGCGGCGATCCTGAGACCATCGAGGCATTCTGCATGCAAGCCGACTCGACGTTCGACGAAGCGCGCATCATCGACCGGGAACTGCGTTCCCGCAAAGTCGAACACGCCATCGTCGTCACTTCCGATTTCCACACGGCGCGGGCGGGACGCATCTTCCGAAAATCGACTTCCGGGGACGTCCGCTACTCCTTCGCGGCCAGTTCGAGTGCACGTTTCGATCCCGATTCGTGGTGGCGCAGCCGATCCGGCAGGGAAGTCGTGGTCATCGAGTGGATTAAAACAATCAACTCTTGGTTGGAGCAGCCCGAGTAATGCTGCGCAATCTTCGGGCTCTTGTACCCTACCTGCTTCGCTACCGCTGGTCCTACGCCGCCGGGTTCGTCGCGCTATTCCTGAAGAGTATTTTTACCGCCGTATTCCCCTTATTCATTAAGCAAGCGGTGGATACTCTGGCTGCCGGTGAGCCCTCTTCCGCTCTATGGCCCATCGCCGGCGCTCTGCTGGCGGTCGCCGCGGCCAAGGCCTTTTTCCAGTTCTGGATGCGCTGGATCATTGCCCGCAATGCGCGCTGCGTTGAGTCCGACGTAGCCACCGACCTCGTCGCTCATCTGCTCTATTTGCCCCAAAGGTTCTACCGCTCCTACTCTACCGGCGACCTCATGTCCCGAGCCGTCAACGACTTGTCGGCCGTGAAGTCGATGATCGGCCAAGGCTTCATGCAGGCGGTGGACATCCTGCTGACCTTCGTCGTCGTCCTCACCGTCATGGCCGGCACCGACTGGCGCTTGACCTGCATAGTTTTCTTGCCCATCCCGCTGGTCTCCTTCACGGTTGCTTACTTCGGCCGGCAAGTTCACGAGCGGTTCCACAAGGTTCAACAGACGCTGTCGGACATCGCTTCGCTCACTCAAGAGAACCTAAACAACGTGCGCGTAATCCGAGCCTACGGCCAATCTGCGGCCGAGGCGCAACGGTTCGGCGCGCTCAATCAGGTCTACCGGAGCGAGAACCTCGAACTGGTCCGCATCTGGCGGCGCTTTTATCCCCAGTTGGAACTCCTGGTCGGACTCACCTTCATGGCGATCCTCGGTTACGGCGGTTGGAGAACCTTACAGGGCGCCCTAACGATCGGCTCGTTCGCCATGTTCCTGAGCTATATGGCAATCCTGACCTGGCCGATGATCGGCCTCGGCTGGGTCGTCAACTTGGCTCAACGCGGGTCTTCCGCATTGGGCCGCATTCACGAGCTGATGAGCTACCCGCTCAGTCTGCCGAACGCTCCCTCTCCCGATCCCTCTGTCGTAAGCCTACGCGGAGACGTCAGCTTTGAAAACGTCTCCGTGTTCTACCCCGGCGCTTCACGCCCGGCATTGGACAGCGTCAATCTCGCGATTCATGCCGGCCAAACGCTGGCCGTCGTCGGA
>CAMPKL010000518.1 GCA_946887065.1 uncultured Bryobacterales bacterium | reverse complement strand
GCCCCGCTGCCCGCCAGAGCCTCCGCCTCCGTCCGCACACGCAGCACCTGATAGTCCTGCACGGTCTGATCGCTTAGGTCCGGCGTTAGCCCCCCGGCGGCAATCACACAAATCGACGGCGTCGTCAACTCTTCATCGCCTTGCAAAACCCAGACCCTGCTACCGATGATAGAGTCTCGTAACGTATCCATGGCCGCCAACCGCATGTGCCCCAATTGCCGGGCTTTCGTCGAGCCCAGCGAGCGCATCTGCCCGTACTGTGAAACCGAACTCCATCCTTTACGCCGCAAGGCTGAGGCCGCGGCCGGTCCGCTGAGCAGTTTCATCCCCGACACGCATTTCACGACCATCATCCTGTTGGCGATCAACTTCGGCCTCTTCATCGCCATGCTGCTGCTCAACAACAAGCTCGGCGGGGACGGCTCGTGGTCAATCGGCGGAAATGTCCTCCAAGCATTCGGCGCAAAATCCCGCATGCAGATCATCCTTCATGGCGAGTGGTGGCGGCTCATCACGGCCGGCTTCCTGCACGGCAGCGTGTTGCATATCCTCATGAATTCCTGGGTGCTTTTTGACCTCGGCGCTCAGACCGAACGCGTCTTCGGCACCGCGCGCTATCTGGTGATCTATCTCGTGTCGAGCGTCGGAGGCTTCTATCTCAGCTATTTGATGTCCTATGCACCCTCCGTCGGGTCTTCCGCCGCCTTGGCCGGGCTGATCGGGGCCATGATGGCCTTCGCCAAACGCACCAATCAGTCCTTTGTCTGGTCGTTCTATTTGCGTTGGGTCATCATCCTGGCTGTCTTCGGCATCCTCATCCCAGGTATCGACAACTACGCTCACCTGGGCGGCCTCATCGCCGGTTTCCTGATCGGGTGGGTGGCTGCGTCCAGCCAGGTCAACCGCGAAATCGAATCGCTCTGGAAAATGGCCGCCGTCCTCTGTTGCCTGGTCTCCGCCGGGGCCCTCGCCTTCGCTTACGCGCGCATCGTCTTGGCGCTCTAACGTTCCGTCGGCAGCCGCACATTCGCCCGCCGCAACCACCATGGAGTTGGGATATCATACGCGAGGCGAGGTCGCCGCTCATGATCAAGACATCCCTCCTGACACTCGGACTGCTGACAGCGGGCGTCCTCTCCGCCGCATCGGGCAACCTGGAGATCTACTGGATTGACGCCGAAGGCGGCGCCGCCACGCTCATCGTCGTCCCCAACGGCGATTCGCTCCTAGTCGATACCGCCAACCGCCGCGACGACGACCGCGACGCGAACCGCATTCTCGCCGCCGCGAAAACCGCCGGTCTGACTAAGATCGATATCCTGCTCACCACGCACTATCACGGCGATCACATCGGGGCCATGCCGGCATTGGCCAAACTGATCCCCATCGAACACTACATGGATCACGGCCCGTCCGTTGAGTTGGAACGGCCGCGGGTCGCCGCGCTCTACAAAGCCTACGAAGAACTCAGCCACGGCAAACGGACCATGCTCAAAGCGGGAGACAAAATTCCGTTGGGCGATCTCGACATCACCGTCGTGCAGTCCGCCGGCAAATCCATCTCCACCCCGCTCGCCGGCGCCGGCGAGCCGAATCTCACCTGCTCTAGCTTCCAACCGATTGCCGCCGACACCGATCCTGACAACGATCAAAGCGTCGGCTTCGTCCTTAAGTTCGGCGATTTCGAGTTCCTCGACCTCGGCGACTTGACCTGGAACTACGAGAAGGATCTCGTTTGTCCCACGAACAAATTGGGCAAGATCGACCTGTACCAGACCACGCACCACGGCCTGGATCGCTCCAACTCGCCGCAGATTCTCGCCGCCATTCAGCCTGTCGTCGCTGTCTTCAACAACGGAGCGCGTAAAGGCGGGCCCCCGAGCGTTTTCCAAAACCTGCGCGCAACCCCGCGCCTCGAAGACATCTGGCAAGGCCACTTCGCCACGATGACGCCCAAAGAGGTCAATACCGATGAGCAGATGATCGCCAACCTGGGCGACGGCTCCGAGTGCGAAGGCAACTTGCTCAAGGCCGTGATCATGTCCGACGGCAAGTTCACCATAACCAACATGCGCAACGGCTTTTCAAAGACCTATCAGTCCAAGTAGCCCACTGTATAGGCGCCGCTCCCGGCAGTCGATCTGTCGGGAGTGGGCTTCGCGCGACTCGGCCACATCCTCTTTGGCGTTTCCCTGCCCTGCGCTATCGCCGCTTGCCTCGCCGCCGGCGGGGACGCCCTCACTCCTCTCGTTGTCTCCCTGGCGTTGATCGCGTTGGCTCTCATTTGCCGTTTAACGCCCGGCCCGCAGCCGCTGTCGACCTTTCTCGCTTTCCCAGCAATCGTTTTCGCGTTGCTTCCGTTGGTGCAGACGCTGCCGCTGCCCGAGGCGATTTGGCGGCGCGTGACGACGGTCGACGCCGGGTTGCAAGCCCAGCTTGCTCAACTCGGCGTGGTCCTGCCGTCCACTTGGAGTTTTCAACCCGAAGCCTCGCTGCGTTTCGCCGTCATCGTCATTGCCGCCATGGCCGCTTTCCTTCTTGCCCGCCACATCCCGGCACGCCCTGTTGCCCTGTCGAGTTTGCTGGTCGCGCTGCTGGGGCTTACAACCTGGCAAGCGCTCGAAGGCCTCAGCCAACACTTCGCAGGGCTCTGGCTGCTCGATGGCGGCGAGGTCGCCCACGGACGCTTTCTCAACCGCGGCTATTACGCCGCGTTTCTCAACGCAGGCCTCTGGCTAGCCATCGGCGTCGCCTACAGCCAAGCCGCACGCGTCATCGTCTCGCCGGTGCGCGTAGCCCTAGTGATTGGCTCCACCTGCACGGCCCTCCTTTCCCTCGCAGCCGTCGTCGCTTCACAGTCCCGCAGCGCACTGCTGGCCGACGCCCTATTGCTTTGCGCGGCCATCGCCCTGGCGCCTGTCAGCCGCTACAAACGCGCCGCCCTGGCCCTGACGGCGGTCGCCTGCGGCGGCCTCTTCCTGTCTTCGCCCGTTGCCGCTCCCTTGCTCGAACGCTTCGGCCAACTCTACGAGCAAGGCGGCGACCCAGGGAGGCTGCTCATCTGGCGCGACTCCATTGCGGCGCTCACGCCGCTTGGTTCCGGCGCCGGAACGTTCCCTTGGGCCTTTGAGCGAACCACACCCTACTTCCTACGCAAGAGCGTCGACACCGCACACAGCGACTACATCGAATGGGCCGTCGAATTTGGTTCCTGGTTCGCCGCCCTGTTCGCTGTTTCTCTTGTGGTGCTGTTGGCTCGCCTGCTGCACCAAGCGCATCGCGCAGAAGATCGCGAACACCGCGCCCTGGCCCTCGGCGCCGTTTTCGGCGCTGCCGCCCTGGCGCTACATGCCCTCACCGACTCCGTGCTGCACTTCCCGGCTCTCCTATTCCTCTTGGCCTCTCTGCTTGGGTTCGCGGCGGGACTCAGCAAGCTCATCCCAACCAGCCGCCAACGAATCGGCACAGCCCTGCTTTCCGCCGGGCTCTGCGCCGCCGCCCTCTTGCTCGGCGGCGCGCTCGCCCCGCTCAGCCTAGCGACGCTCTTCCCTGCCGCGCGTCAGAGTCAACTGCAGGGCGAAGCTTCCGCGGCGCGCCAAGGCTATGCCGCGGTGCTTCGCGCCAATCCGCGCGCCGCTCCAGCC
>CAMPKL010000517.1 GCA_946887065.1 uncultured Bryobacterales bacterium | reverse complement strand
CGCCGCGGGCAACTGCAAACGGCGATGCGGGCAACCAGCGCCTACGAGCGGCGGATTTCAGAGAAACTGATCGCCGGCTTGCTCGATATTCCTGCCGTTGAGTTCTTCGGGATTCGCGAGCGCGAGCGGTTCGCCCAGCGGACGCCAACCGTCTCGGTGCGCGTTGAGGGCCTTTCGCCTCGCGATGTCGTCGAACGGCTCGCTAAGCTAGGATTCTTCGTCTGGGACGGCAACTACTACGCCCTCAATCTCAGCGAGCGGCTCGGCGTCGAGTCCTCCGGCGGCATGGTCCGCATCGGTTGCGCGCACTACAACACTCTTTCTGAAATCGACCGTTTGCTGGAGGCTATCGAAACCCTGTAGGCCCACGCCCAAAAAGGTTTGATCCTCAGTGTTACCGCACTACTGCCCCTCGCGCCTAAACAATGAAGGCATACTAAGAGTTTCATGGCGACAGCAACATTAGAAAAAGAACGCGCGATCGGCGAAGAGCTGAAGCGCAACAACGTAGTCATCCAGACCTACGATCTTTGGAAAACATATCAGATGGGCGACCAGCTCATTCATGCGGTTTCCGGCGTCGACATGACCATCAAGAAGGGCGAGTATGTCGCCATGATGGGTCCGTCCGGTTCGGGCAAGTCAACCTTCATGAACCTGATCGGTTGCCTAGACACGCCAAGTTCGGGCGATTACTACATTCGCGGGCAGCTAGTATCCAAGATGAGCGACGACGACCTGGCTCATGTCCGCAACATCGAGATTGGGTTCGTATTCCAGACGTTCAATCTGCTGCCCCGCCTAACGGCGTTGCAAAATGTCGAGTTGCCTTTGATCTACAGCGGGATGAAACCAGACGAACGCATGGATCGGGCCAAGAAGTCCTTGTCGATGGTCGACCTGACTCAGCGGATGCACCACAAGCCGAACGAATGCTCCGGCGGTCAGCGTCAACGTATCGCAATCGCTCGCGCTTTGGTGAATGATCCGGCGATCTTACTGGCCGATGAGCCGACCGGCAATCTGGACACAGCAACGGGCATCGAGATCATGGCGATCTTCGAAGAACTGCACCGGCGAGGCCATACGATCGTCGTCGTGACTCACGAGCCTGACATTGCCGAGCACGCCCGGCGCGTGATCCATGTCCGCGACGGCAAGATCGAGCGCGACGAGCAAATCGCGCACAATTAGCCGCCGGCTCAGAGCTCCAGAAAGTTCTTGAGCAGCTTCTTACCCGGCTCGGTGAGGATCGACTCCGGGTGGAACTGCACGCCTTCAATCAACTTTTCTCTGTGGCGCAGGCCCATAATTAGCCCATCTGCCGTTGTCGCGGAAATCTCCAACTCTTTCGGAAGCGACTCCCGCTCGACGATCAACGAGTGATAGCGAGTCGCGACGAAGTCCTGCTCCACGCCCTTGAAAATCGTCTTATCGTCGTGGCGGATGCGGCTGATCTTGCCATGCATCAAGTACGGCGCCCGGATCACCTTTCCGCCAAAGGCCTGCCCAATCGCCTGGTGTCCCAGACAAACTCCCAGGATCGGAAACTTGCCGCCCAACTCACGCACGACGCTGAGCGAGACGCCCGCCTCATTCGGCGTGCAAGGCCCCGGCGAAATGACAATCCGCTCGGGCGCCAAGGCCTCGATCTCCGCGATGGTGATCTTGTCGTTGCGGCGCACCTCCAACTCCGCGCCCAACTCTCCGAGAAACTGAACGAGATTAAAAGTGAACGAGTCGTAGTTGTCGATGACGAGGATCATGGCTCTACAACTCCCGCGCCCGTTCCACCGCTCTCAGCAAGCCGCGAGCCTTGTTCATCGACTCTTCCCATTCCTTCTCCGGCACCGAATCCGCCACGATGCCCGCTCCTGCCGGAAGGTAGGCTCTGCCGTCTTTGATGAGCATCGTGCGGATGGCGATGCAGGAATTCAGGTTGCCGGAGAAGTCCAAGTACATCACGCTTCCCGAGTAGTAGCCGCGAGCGGTGGGCTCGAGTTCAGCGATGATCTCCATCGCCCTGACCTTCGGCGCGCCGGTTAAAGTCCCCGCCGGGAAGCAGGCCATCAGCGCATCGAAGGCGTCCTTGTCTTCGCGCAACTTGCCGCGAATCCCGGAGACGATGTGCATCACGTGCGAATACCGCTCAATGATCATAAATTCCGGAACACTCACGCTGCCGAATTCGCTCACGCGGCCGACATCGTTGCGCCCCAGGTCCACCAGCATCACGTGCTCGGCGCGCTCCTTTTCGTCCGCCGCGAGTTCATCCGCCAGGGCCTGATCCTCAGCCTCGTCCTTGCCGCGATGGCGTGTGCCCGCGATGGGACGATACTCAATGTCGCGGCCTTCAACTTTTACCAAGAGTTCCGGCGAACTTCCTACGATCGTCGTGTCATCCATCGAGAGGTAGAACAAGTACGGCGACGGGTTTACCGCGCGAAGCGCGCGATAAATCTGGAAGGGATTCACCTTCGGCTCGAACGTCAACCGGTGCGCCAGGACGACCTGGAAAACATCGCCGGCCAAGATATACTCCTTGGCCTTCTCAACCGCACGGCAATACGCTTCCTTCCCCACATCGGACTTGGCCTCGACCGGTTCGGCATACTTCGCGCTCGGCGGCAACTTCACAGGCCGCGCCAGAGCGTGCTCCATGCGTTCGATCGCTCGTTGAGCCGCCTTAAATCCGTCGTCGATATCCTCGTACTCTTGCGTCCGGACGTTGGCGACGAGATACACCTCGTGTTTAACGTGATCGAACACGACCAGGCTTGAGAAGAACATGAAGATCGCGTCGGGCGCGTCGACATCTCGCTCTCGAAAGGCGGGAACTCGAGGCTCAATCTGCCGGACCAAGTCGTAACCGATATAGCCGACGGCGCCCGCGCTCAGGGGCGGGAGACCCTCCTGCCCGGCCGGCTGGTAGCGGTACGTGAGCTCACGCAGCACCTCGAACATGTTGCCTTCGCGCTCGGTCTTTGTGCCGCCCTCATTAAGCTCAATGCGCGTGCCCCAAGCCTTCACCGTCAGAAAGGGATCTCGGCCAACGTAGGTGTAACGGCCGATGCGCTCGCCGCCCTCGACGCTTTCCAATAGGAACGAGTATTTCTCGCCCTCTGCCAGCTTGAGATACGCCGACACCGGCGTTTCTAGGTCCGCGGTCAGGGTCTTCCAAACGGGCGCAACATTCCCGTTGGCCGCCGCGCGGCGGAAAGCTTCTAAGTCCGTTGGCATGGTGGCTTGGGTTAGACCCCTTGTAATACGTCTAGCACAGCGTTGCGCATCACGGCCCGCGGCGCAGGCAGCTTCGTCCACAGCTCAAATTGTGCCGCGGCCTGCTCGATGAACATTTCAAGGCCCAATACGACGGTTTTCCCTTGTTCCTGTGCCCTTTTGATCAAGGACGTGCGCAGCGGGTTGTAGACCATGTCGAATACGATTTCCGCGGGAATCCGATCCGGGAACAGATTTTCTTCCACATTCGGCGCCATGCCCACAGGCGTCGATTGCACCAAGATATCGAAGCCGCGCTGGAGCGCTGCATCCCACCCCAGTCCTTCCGCGCCCGTCGCCCGCGCCAGACCGCGCACCTTTTCGATACGGCGCCCCGTTACGGCGACCCGGGAGCCCTTGGCCTA
>CAMPKL010000516.1 GCA_946887065.1 uncultured Bryobacterales bacterium | reverse complement strand
CGTTCGACTACGCGGTGACTGATATCGACCCGGCCGCAACGGGTTTCGCCTCCGGCCTCAACGGCGCCGGTTCCGCGGGCGGCTTGGGGGTGGCCGGAACGCTAGGCATCTCCGATATCCGGCCGATACAAATTGCCGCCGCCGACCCCTCCAATCCCGGAGGCAACCAGAACATCAATGCGATCGTCGCCCTGGCCGACGCCGGCCTAGTCCAGGGCTCCACGCTCAACGGCTTCTTCGCACAGTTGACGGCGCAGTTCGGCGGCGCCGCTGCGGGGACCTATGCGCAACTCGAAACCCAGCTGCAAGTGACGGTCGCCGCGGAAAACCTGCGCGATAACTTCTCGGGCGTCGACCTCAATGAGGAGGCGATTTACTTGCTCCAGTTCGAGGAGGGCTACCAGGCGATGTTGCGCGTGATCCAGGTCGTCAACCAACTCTCCGACGAGCTGTTGGATCTGGTGAGGTAGAGCATGAGAACGACGCCGCTCAATACGTCGCGCACCACGATTCTCAACATCCGTTCGGCGGCGGCCAAAATAGCCAAGGCGTCGCAGGAAGTATCCTCCGGCCTGCGAGTCACCAAACCGTCCGATGATCCCTCTGACGCCGCGGGCATTGTCCGCACTCGAGCGGAGTTGGCCACGATCGCCCGTTTCCGCGAAAACCTGGAGTCCGTGCGAACGGAGCTGCGAGCGGTGGACGGCTCGATCTTTCAAGCGACGTCCGCCTTGGACCGCGCCGCTCAACTCGCGGCCAAGGGCGCCAGCGACACGAGCGACGCGGCGGGTCGTGAACTGATCGCCGCGGAAGTCGAGGGAATCTACCTGCACATCGCCGCCATCGCCAACACCGTTCACGGCGGCCGCTACGTCTTCGGCGGATCGATTGACGATCGGCCTCCGTTCGTCGTTGACGATTCGGCGCCTTACGGGATCGTTTACCAAGGCAATGCGACGAACCGTCAACTGACATTCCCTGACCGGCGGCCCGCGCCGGTTTCTTTGCCGGGCGATGCGATCTTCCTAACGCCTGACAAGTTCATCGCGTCCGGGCGGACAGCCACGGAAATCGTCGCCGCGCCGAACCTGCCTGTCGGCTTGGGGATCTCGTTCCAGGGCGACATCGAAGCGGCCATCAGCGTCGACTTGCGCGGCCCCTTCGTGGCCCCGGCCGCGCCTTCTGGGGCAAGCCCCGGGGATACCGTGACGGTCACCTTCACTGCCGATAACGGCTCGCCCGGCGGAACTATCGTCACACCGGCGCTCGCTGGGGGCGAAGATGCTTTGGCTCTTTCCGGCTTGCTGAACGCGCAGATCGCCGCGCAGCCCGACCTGGCGGGTAAACTGCGTTTCGCCGAGGAGGGCGGCGCCTTGAAGCTGATCGTCGAGGACGCCGCCGGCACGGGATTCTCCTTCACTTCCGCCAGCAACGGATCGGTGACGACAGGCCTCGAAGCCGGCGCATCGGCCGGCGGCTACTCGGCCGCGGAGATCGCCGCCGCCTTGACGGCAGCCGCCGCGCAGAATCCGGCTCTGACCGCCGCTCGTGTTCGCTTCGGCGTCGAGGACGGCCAAGTGACTGTGGACGGCGACGTCGACTTCACCTTCACCGCAATCGACTTCGACCGCGGCACGGGCTTCTCTTCCGGCCTAGGCGGCGTGCATCGCGTCGGAGGTTTGAACAGCGCGAATGTGTTCGGCGCGCTTCACGAGTTGATCGCAGCGTTACACGCCGATGACGGAGCCGCCATTACTGAGTCCGTGGGCCGCGTCCAGCAGGCCGTCGATCATGTCAGCCAATCGCAGGCGTTCTACGGCGCCACCCTGCGGCAGGCCGAAGTCACCATCGACAACCTCATCCAGCTAGACACCGTCAATACGGCGCGGCTGTCGCTGCACCAAGACGCCGATGTGCTCAAGTCGATCGGCGATCTGCAAAACGCCTCCGCCGCAGAACAATTCGCGCTGCAGGTCGCCGCACGCCAGCGTCCCAAACTGCTCGACTTGCTAGGTTAACCGCTAGCGCGGCGCTGGACCCGCCTTCGCGGGGCGCGGCCCTTCGGGTGGATTAGTGCGGGTGAGACGTCTTTCCGGGCTAAACGGCTTTGATACCCTGTGTGATTGCTACGCAGTCCGCCACGGGGATTGTTCGTCGGGATCGCCACGGTTGACTCAATCTTCGCCGTACCAGGCGTCCCTCAGGCGAACTTCAAGATACAGGTGTCGGAGTGGGGTCTCATGCCGGGCGGACCGGCGACCAACGCTGCCGTCGCCTTCGGAGCGCTCGGAGGCGAAGCGACGCTGCTCACGGTGTTGGGTTCTCATCCGCTGGCTGAAGTCATTCGCAGCGACCTTCGCAGACAGCAGATTGCCTTGCAGGATATGGCCCCTCAATATGCCGCACCTCCGGCCTTCGCTTCGGTCATCGTGTCCGCCGGCGGAGACCGCATGGCCGTCTCGACCGGGGCGTTTCATCTAGCACAACCAGAAAGCTGCGGCGATGCGCTGCAGACGGCCCCGCCCGATGTGTTGCTGATCGATGGCTATTTGTCGGACTTGGCGTTGGACGCCGTACGCAAGGCTCGCCAAGCGGGCGTGCCTGTCGTGATTGACTGCGGCAGCTGGCGGCCCTACATGGAAGATCTGTTGCCGCATTGCGACATTGCCATCTCCTCTGAGGACTTCGCCCCGCCGGGCGTGGCCGGCACGGAGGCCATACTCGACTATCTGGAAGCGCGCGGAGTCGTTTATCGCGCGGTCACTCAGGGAGAGCGTCCCATTGCCTACCAGTCGCCGCACGGCGTCGGAACCGTCGCGGTTGAAGCCATCGAAGCCGTGGATACGCTGGGCGCGGGCGACATTTTTCATGGCGCCTTTGCTTACGAGTGGGCGCGGGGCGAGCGCGACTTCCCGGCGGCCTTGGCGGCGGCAAGCCGCACCGCGAGTCTCTCCTGCCGCCACTTCGGCACGCGCTCGTGGATCGCACATCTATAAACTAGGAAGCTTATGTCGAAGCCTCGCATCGTCATTCCCGACGACTACCCGCCCGTGATGGGCCCCAGCAACGCCTTCAAGATGCTCAAGTTTCGTGCGGACGTCGGCTATCACGATACTCTCCCGCCGACTGCCGAAGTTCTGCTGGAGCGCATCGGCGACGCGCCACACGTGGTCAGCATCCGCTCGTCCGTGCCCTACCCGGCGCAGGTGTTGGAAGCGTTGCCCAATCTGAAGCTCCTCTCCATCTGGGGTACCGGCACGGATCACGTCGACCTCGCCGCGGCTCAGCGTTTGGGGATTACCGTGGTCAATACGCCCGGGGTTTCGGCCATCGCGATGGCCGAGCATTGCCTGACGCTCATGCTGGCCGTGGCCCGAGACATCCCGCGCATCGACGCCAAGACCAAACGCGGCGCCTGGCCGCGCGGCTTCGTCAAGCAAATGCACGGCAAGACGCTGGGCATCATCGGTCTCGGCGCCATCGGTCAACAGTTCGCTCGCATCGCTCGCGGCATCGGCATGCGCGTAATTGCTTGGACGCGTCACGCGAACATTCTGACCGCGCAAGAACTCGACTTGGAGTTCGTCCCGCTGGACGACCTCTACAAGCGCGCGGACGTGGTCAGCATCCACGTGCGCATGACGCC
>CAMPKL010000515.1 GCA_946887065.1 uncultured Bryobacterales bacterium | reverse complement strand
CTTCATACGCTACGGCGGGCCGCTCACCGTCGACGACCTGCCGATCGACCAGCACCAGTTCATCGCCCTCATCGCGCCGCGCCCGGTCTTCATCAGCGGCGGCGAATACATCGAAGGCAACGGCGTGCCCGGCACGAACAGCCGCTACAGCTTAGAGAATTGGCAGGACACGCCCGGCACATTCATGGCCGCCGCCGGCGGCAGCCCCGTGTGGAAGCTGCTCGGCGCCAAACCGCTCAGCAACAACAAACTCGATCTGACCTTCGACAACGTGCCCGACCCCATCGCCGTCAAAGCCAAAATGCCCCCGCCCCTCACGCCATTGATCGACGGCGACATCGCCTTCCGCCAACACGACCAAGGCCACGTCGACTGGCCCACCTGGCCTACGTTCATCGAATTTCTCAGCCGCTACTTTAAGTCGACCGGAGATCGGTAACGCTCAAGCTTTCGATGAAGGCGAAACCTTTGAGGGAAGAACGACGGGGCGCTCTTTGTCGGATTTCTCTCGTCCATCCAAAAGCCGTCCAATGATGTTATTGACTTAGCCCGATATAGAATATATAATCCAAAAAAGCTGTTAATCATTCGCTTTTTAATTGTCCATTCATACGTCGTGTTTTCGTGGGCAACCTGAGTCACTCCACGAGTCGTTAGTTCTTCCCGTGCAGCTTCCAATTCGGAGGTAGGCGTATGTTTTCTCGTGCAACTGGCAGCTATCGCTGCCGCGCGCTCCTGCTAGCCTTCGCTCTGATGGCGCCCGGCGGAACTGCCCTGCACGGGCAGGTGGACGATTTCATACCTTCACCGGACGGCACGAAAGCGCTGCTCGTCACGTTCGTAGAACCCGATTACGACATTGGCGGCCGTGGCGTAATCAACGTGCTCCACCTCGACCCGGTCACCAAGGTTTGGGGGCCGCCGGTGGTGATCGTCTCTGAAGGGGACAGCGGGCGTCCCCAGTGGTCTCCCGATGGGTCCAAGATCCTGTTCCAGTCTTACCGCTACGAGCACTCCGATTTCGGCTCCGACATTTTCGTCGTCGACGCTGACGGTAGCGACGAAGTCAACCTGACCAACCACCCGGCTCAGGACTCCGACGCGTGGTGGTCCCCGGACGGCACGAGGATCGCCTTTACTTCTGATCGTGATCGGGACGAGGACACGTACTGGAGCGGCCTCTGGGTTATGGACGCGGACGGCGGCTCTCCAGTTCGGATCACCAACCTGACGGGAGCTGGATATCACCCCTGGCTAGACAACGACACGTTGCAGTTCGTCGTAGATGGCGTGTACTACACCGCCTATGCGGATGGCAGCGCCGAGCCCCAGCCGACATTCCCGCCCCCGCCGCGCATCACGCCGTCCAGCGTCGTTCTCGCTACTTTAGCCCCCCAGCAGAGCGTTCTGTCGCCTCTGTCCTTGGCAAGCGTTTTCGGGATAGGTCTGGCAACAAGCGAGTCATTAACGCCGATGTTCACCGAGGACGGCGCTATCAGTACCGAAGCGCTCGGATCCTGCGTCAAGGTCGGCGGCGTATACGCTCCGATATTGGCTGTTAGAGGGAGTCAGATTAACTTCCAGGTTCCCGCCGAGACGCCTACTGGGCCAAATCAGGTGATAGTGCTGCGGAACTGCAACGGAGACGAGCCGGAGGCCGCATCGCCCCCCGTAACGGTGTCCGTCGAGCGGGCATCGCCGGGGTTCTTCCGCTACACGCTTATGATCGCCGCCGCTCGTTTCGCAGACGGAGTGCCCGTTGCTCATAACGGGATGATCCAGGATGAACTTGGCCGGGTGTCGAGACCCGCCCAAGCGGGGGACATTATCTCGGTGTATGGGACCGGCTGGGGCCCCACGACGAAATCTACAGCGACGGGCGAGCTGGTGCTGGAAGCCGCGGCTCTACTGCCTGAAGCCAACCCCATGGTCAAGCTAGGCGGCTTCACCGTGCCCGCGGAAAACATCCTTTACATTGGCGCAGCCCCTGGCGCCGCAGGCCTCTATCAGCTGAACATGATCGTACCCTCGTTGCCCGGAATCGGTGACCGCAATATCGAGCTAACGGTTTACGGCAAGTCGAGCCCGGTCGGGCCCGCCATTCCCGTCGCCACGCGCTAGGCACAGAGGTAATCGCGATGCGCTTCTGCTCTCATTTTTGGCATTGGACACACCGTTTCGTCGTTTCGACGGCAGCTCTTTTCTTCCTCCTGGCAGCGCCTCCTAGCTTCGGCGCCATAGGAGACATCTACCCCTCGCCAGATGGATCCAGATTGGCTTCGCAGTACATCAATGACGATTACGAGTTAGTCATCCACATCTGGGAGCGGGACGCTCAGAGCCAGACTTGGCGAATCGTGGCGACAGTTGATCGGGAGGTATTCCCGGTTTGGGATCCAGTCTGGTCGCCAGACAGCACGAAGATCGCCATGAAGACTACGTCTAACGACAAGAACGATGTAGCAATCGTCAATGCCGATGGCTCCGGTTACAAGAACTTGGGACTACAAGGGCAGCCGGATTTACAAACGGGGACCTTGGAACTGGCTTGGTCGCCTGACAGCTCCAAGATCGCGTACATTCCGTGGCCGAACGTAAACGGTCAGACTAGCGTCTGGGTAATGAATGCCGACGGCACGAACCGCGTCAGTATCGACAATAAGCCCATCACCTACGCGGATATCGGTTGGCATGGGCCAGAGAATCGCGTCTCGTACCTGGAGACCTTTGATGGAGATTATTATTGGGCGAAGGCTGACGGCAGCGAGAGTCCGAAGCCGGCCTTCCCGCTTGACGTGCCTACTCCCACTGTCGCCGGCGTGGGTCTGGCTACCTTGCGCCCGACAGTTAGCGCCGTTTCGCCGGGCTCAATCGCCAGCGTTTTCGGAGCGGGCTTTGCTTACGGCTCCTCGTATACAGGAGCAACTGACGACGATGGTCTCCTCAGCACGAACGAAGTTCGCTTTGGTTGGCCTCTGATCGACGCCTGCGTATTCGTGGGAGGCCAACTCGCGCCGATTTTCGCTGTCACGCCAACGCAGTTCAATATACAGGTCCCGGTCAACCTCGCGCCTGGACCTCACAGCGTCGTGGCGGCCCGCAACTGCGGCGGAGGTGGTTCCGGTGGTGTGGAGAAACGCAGCACGCCTTTTACCATCACCATCGAGGCGGCGACGCCGGCCTTCTTCACTTACTACATAGCGGCTGGAGACACCATTGCTCCTCACGGCTACGTCGCCGCCAGGCACGCAAGCGACTCCGCGGCCGTAACGCCGCTCGGCGCCATCGCAGGCCTAGCACGGCCCGCCCGTCCGGGCGATCTAGTTGAGATCTATGGCACAGGATGGGGCCGCACCACACCAGCAGCAGCCACGGGAGAACTAGCACCAGGCGCGGCAGCGCTGCGAACGGAAGCGAACCCCAAAGTAGCCATCGGCGGCGTTCAGCTTGCGCCAGAAGATCTACTCTACGTAGGCCTCGCGCCCGGTACAGCCGGGCTCTATCAGCTGAACATTCGCATTCCCGAGACCGCTGCCCCAGGAAACCAGGAACTAACACTTACCGTGTACGGCAAAACGAGCCCAACCGGACCCGTCATCCCGATTGCCGAGCCGGAATAGCCGGTTCAGGTGTTCTGTTTTGGAACACA
>CAMPKL010000514.1 GCA_946887065.1 uncultured Bryobacterales bacterium | reverse complement strand
CGAAGTAGTAGTGCGGGATCAGTTCGCCGGGCAGGTCGCCTTGGCGTTCCATGCCGAGGATTTCGTACTCCAGGTGAATGAGGCGGCAGCTTTCCAGACGCAGCTTCCATAGGGAGCGCGAGCCGTGCAACAGGTCGAGATGGTGCATGCGGTGGATCGGGTTGGGTTGCCGCCGCAGCAAGAAACGCGTCTCAAGCAGCGGTGCGTCGTAGCTCTTGCCGTTGTAGGTCACTAACACTTCGTAGCCGGCGAGAAACTCGCCGAGCGCGTGCAGCATCGCCGCTTCTTCGTCGTAGTCGCGCATGAAGAACAGCCGCAAGCGGAAGCCCTCGGGCTCGATCGCGCCGACGCCGACGAGGAAGGCGCAGGTTCCCGTGCCGCCCGCCAGACCGGTGGTTTCGGTGTCGAGAAAGGCCCAGCGGCTGGAGTCGACGGCGGGGATCTCGCCCTTGGAGATGCCTTCGAGCCAGTGCCCCGGCATGGCCGTCAGGCGCGAGATCTCAAACGAGCCGTGCAGCTTGTGATTGGGGTAGAAACGTTCTGCGAGGAAGTAAGAGCCGAGTTCGTTCTCGATCACTTGGCCGTCGAGGCACTGCTCGGCATCGTAGTGGTCGACGCGCGGCTCAGCAAACAATTCCGAGTAGGTGAAGTCCTCGAACGTCGGCGCGCGCGGCGCCGGGGAAGGTTCCATGCGCCCGCCCTCGATGCGCTCGATCCGCCGGCGCAAGCGCTCAATGTCGGCTGTGGTGATGGGGGTCATGGCGCGGGGTAGAGTTGTACGCTGATCGTCTCCGAGACGCAATCGACGCAACGCTTGAAGACAATCTGGCCGCGTCCTTCGTTGACACTCAAAGCGACCTCCGGTCGTTGTTGAATCCCCTCTGCTGCATCCTCTGGGATGTCGCCCAGACGAATCGTCGCTTGCTGGGCGTCGTCCCAAAATTCGAGCGCGACGAACTTCATTTCCGTCGGCGTTTGATCGATGAGCAGCAGCTTTCTGTCGCGTTCGATCCAGGCGTGAAAACTGGGCTCATGCAGCCTCAGATCATGCTTGGCTTCAGGTTTCTCGCCGATCCACGGGGTATAGTTGCGGGGGGAAGCGTTCTCGGGCGGATATACCGGAACTCCGACATTCTCGCCGCCGCGGCCCATCGAACCTGTGACTCGATTCTCCGTAGGCGGGCGCTTCAGGTCATAGAGCAAGAGAATGTCGCTGTAGAGATCATGAGCCCAACGATTGTAACGCCAGGTGTATGCGAGCCAACGTCCGCTGGGCGACACCGTCTTGTACCAGCAGAGGAAGCTGTCGATCAGTTCCCGCTCGCTTAAGTCAAAAACCATGACGCCTTGGGCGTTAGTACCGAACCATCCGAAGAAGACGAGGCGGTCCGCGTAGAGGTTCATCGAGTCGAACGTTCCCGAGCCTAGCGCCTCCAAACGAAACGCCAGTTTCTCCCTCTTGTCGATGACAAGCAGGATGTGATCTCCCAAGCTGTCCTGGTTTGGGCGTGTCGACTCGATGATGCGGACGATATACTTGTCGCTCTCAATTCTACGGCCGCCCTGCTGCCCGGCCATGGGACGGGCGGATGAGTGGACGACTGCCGCCAAAAGGAGGCACGAGGCCAGACTCAATCGGCGCCGCATCATCGTCATTCCGACGGCCTTGGGTCGAAACCGGGTACAAACTCTTCCTCAGTAGATGCATGCGCCGCAACCAAAGACCCCTCGGCCGTCCTAGCAGCCAACTCCGCCGTGCCCGCCGCCAGGCGCAACGCCATCGACTTAGCTCTATCGCCAGCCTCGCCTGGAGGACCGACGCAACCCGGGCAACCGGCCTCGCAGGGGCACGCCGCGATCAACTCACGGGCACGTTGCAGCAACTGCTCGCGCATGCGGTAGAGCGGTTCGCTTTGGCCGATGCCGCCGGGGTAATTGTCGTAGAGGAACAGATCCGGTTCGAACAGGCCGCGTTCGTCCGGCGTATCGCCCGTGACGGCGACGCCCAGATCGCGCGGATCGCACATCAACAGCAGCGCGCCCACGGTGCGCAGGACGTTGGCCAGGCCGGCGATGCCGTTCTGCCGCTCGGTCGGCGACGTGTCCTCGAAACTATCCAAATAGGCGCTGGGGAAACGCAGCCAGAACGCGGTCGTGTGCATCTCCTGCTCAGGCATCTGCAAGTCGCCCGCGCCGACGTTTTCGTTGGTGTAGAACTTGAGCTTCTTGAAGCCGATGATCTGGCGGTTCAGCCGCACTTCGCCGTGATTGGCGATCAGCGAGCCGATCGTGCGGTCGTCGAAGCTTTCGAGTATTTTCACCTGCGTGTAGTCGATGGCGTCGGTGTAGTAATCGCACTCGACAGACTTCACATAGGCCTTGCGCTCCGCGTAGTCAAATTTCTCCACGTGGAAAAGGCTGCCCTCGTGCAGATAAATCGCCTTCTCGTGCAGCGTGGTCAAGGCAGCCGTGAAAGCCACTTCGCCGATGACCTTCGCTTCGCCCGTGATGTCGACGACCACGAAGTTGTCGCTGGAGATGCTGCGCAGACTAATCGCATCCGCCGGGTAGGACTCCGACGTCCAATGCCAAGCATTGCCTGCGTGGTGGACGACGCCGACGTCTTTGAGGAACTTCAGCAGTTCGGCGGTTTCGTGCGTCCCGTAAGGCTCGCCATCGGTGAAGGGCAACTCGAAGACGGCGCACTTGAGGTGGTCGACGAGGATCTCAAGGTTGTCGGCGTTGATGCAGGCGCGCTCCGGCGGGGCCTCGAAGAAATAGTCGGGCCGCTCGATGATGTATTGATCCACCGGGGCCGAAGAGGCGACCAACACGGTGACCGACGCGGATTGGCGGCGCCCCGCGCGGCCCGCCCGTTGCCAGGTCGAGGCGATCGAGCCGGGGTAGCCCGCCAGCACGCAGGCGTCCAATGAGCCGATGTCGATGCCCAACTCCAAGGCGCTGGTCGAGACCACGCCCAGCGTTTCACCCTCGCGCAGTTGGCGTTCGATCTCGCGGCGCTCGCGCGGCAAGTAGCCTCCGCGATAACCGCGAATACGCTCGCCGCGATCGGTCGACGTCTCATACAGGTCTTTGAGATAGCGGACCAGAATCTCCGTCGCGAGCCGGTTGTTGGCGAAGACCAGCGTCTGCCGGCCGCGATCGAGAAAGACCTGGGCCATGCGCCGCGCTTCATTGATATAACTTCGTCGGATGCCCAGTTGCCGATTGACGACCGGCGGGTTGTAGCAGACGAAGTACTTTTCGCCCGAGGGCGCGCCGTTGCGGTCGACTTGGACGAACTTCGACTCCGTGAGACTTTCCGCCAACTCGCGCGGATTGGCGATCGTCGCCGAACAGCAGATGAACTGCGGGTTCGAGCCGTAAAAAGCGCAGATGCGCCTGAGCCTGCGGAAGACATTAGCCAAGTGGCTGCCGAAGACGCCTCGGTAGGTGTGCAACTCATCGACGACGATGTACTGCAGCTTCTCGAAGAAGCGCGCCCACTTGGTGTGATGCGGCAGCACGCCTGCGTGCAGCATATCGGGGTTGGTCAGCACGACGTTGGCGCGGCGACGAATGGCGCGGCGCGCGTCGCCGGGCGTGTCGCCGTCGTAGGTGAAGGCGCGAATGTCCGAACCCATCGAATCCACCA
>CAMPKL010000513.1 GCA_946887065.1 uncultured Bryobacterales bacterium | reverse complement strand
GGCCTGGCTTTCCCCGGCGAGACCTTGGAGCAGCCGGTCCGGCGACGATTCTTCCTGCTCGCCGCCCATTCGGGCGGCGAGTTTCCAAAGTTCGTCGACTTCGCCGGTTTCGGCCGCTTCCTTCGCTTGGCCGGATTTTTGGGTTTGGCCCTTCAGGAGAATGTGATCGACAGAGGGGGTGCCGCCGCCGAAAATCGGCAGGGCTGGGGAAGCGCTCTTGGACGTGGAATCGTCGACCAGCAGACGATCCATCGTTTGTTTTTTGTAGAGGTCGGCATGCTCATCGCAGCAGAACTCGGACTTGCCGGTCCAGGCCCGAAGCCGCGGTATCTTTTCATGGCAGAGCAGGCAATGCATGGACGGCAATTCCGCAGTCGAGGCGGCCCGGCACGCGGCCAGGTCCAGCCCCAATTGAAATTCTGCCGCTGCCGGGTTCGGCGGGCGATACGCGCCAAACCCTAGTCACCTAGAGAAGTATACGTAGTGCTATGAGTCCTAAGCTAGGAGCCCTACACCTAACTATTTGAAAATAAGATGCTTCTGCAAACCAGCCCCGCTCGAAGGCTAAAACAGTACGGGGAGAGAAGTATTCCGGAAACGAGCAGGAAGATAAAGGAGGGGACGGCCTCGCGGGAGGGCGAGACCGTCGTATTACTGAACGGTTTTAGTCGAGTCGTCGGGCAAGTCCCCCAGAAAGTCTTCGACAATCTGGCGCTGCTGTTGTTCGCTCATGGACGTTTTTACCAACTGAGCGGCGGCGCGAATCGCCAAGTCGGCGGCATTTCGCCGAATCTCGGCCATGGCGATACGCTGTTCGGCGGCGATGCGGCTGAGGCCCTGTTCGACGGTCTTTTGGGACTCGGCTTTCGCTTCCTCGACCATCTTCTGGCGCAAGTGCTGGGCCTCGACGCGGGCCTCTTTGACGAGGTCGTCAGCGCGCCGTAGGGCCGCGTCCGCATTGCTCTTAGCCTGCGCGATCGCTTCTTCGGCCGCGCGTTGCGCCTGTTCCGCTTTGGTCAAAGCGTCGTGAATGCCCTTCTCGCGTTCGGCGAGCGCCTGCATTAGCGGTCCCCAAGCGAGTTTGGACAAGACGGCCAGGGTGATGACGAAGACGACAACCGTCCAAATCATCAAACCTGGGTCAAATCGTAGAAGTTGTTCGGCCATGACCTGCCTAGGTGAGGAAGATGATGACGAAACAAACGGCTAGAGCGATGACGGCGACGCCCTCAAGCAGAAACAACGGCAGTTGGAACGCGGCCGTAATGTCTTTGGCGGCTTGAGGCTGCCTGGCGATCGACTCCGTGGCGCCCGCGGTCAACCGGCCAATTCCCAGACCGGCGCCGATCGAGGCGAGACCGGCTCCGATGCCGGCGCCCATGTAGCCCAACGTACTGCCGCCCGCGGCGCCGCCGTCTTGCGCGAAGACCACGGCCGGGGCGACCAAGAGCGTCAGAATCGCCAGCAGCATGATCTTGGCCGCCTTGTTGATGGTGAGATGCATCTGAAATTACTCCTCTGTTACTACGGAAACTTTAATGATCGGAATGAACGCTCATTCCGATAAAAATTGAAGATAAGAGCGTGAAAACATAGGCCTGAATGAAGGCCACGATCAGTTCGAGAATGCTGATCGCCACGGCAAGAGGGACCGACAGCGCCGACATCATCAGGCTCTGGAAAACGAAAATAAAGCTAATCATGACCAGGATCACGATGTGACCCGCCGTCATGTTGGCGCCGAGACGAATCGTGAGCGCGATCGGCTTGACGAGCAGACTCAGCACTTCGATAACGAAAACCAGCGGCACGATGAAGGCGGGAGTGCCGGGAGGTCCCGCCATGTGCTTGATGTACTTGACCGGTCCTTGCTCCAGCAGGGCCATGATGACGATTAGGGCCAGCGTGATGAGCGCTAGCGTTGCGGTCACATTCAGATTGCTGGTGGCTGTATACGAGCCGGGCAGCATCCCCAGCAGGTTGCACATCAACACGAAAAAGAACACGGTACAGAGGAACGGCGTGAAGCGCGCCCCCCACTTGTGCCCCATCGCGGGAACGGCTACCTCATCGCGGATGAAGACGACCAGCGTTTCCAGTACATTGGTCAAACCGCTAGGCGCGCCCTGCAGCCTGACCCGGCGCATCGCCCAGCCGAACATTATGATGAGGACCGCCGAGGCGATCATCATCATCAGCACGGCCTTGCTGATGCCCCACTGCTGCAACAGCGGATGCTCCAGCGGGGTATTCACGATGTGGTGCATGATGACTTCGGACAGAGTTTCCTCGTGTCCGGCGCCGTGCTCCGCGCCCGCAGCTTCCGGCTCCGCGCCATGCTCTTGAGCGAAAGCCGCGCCGGCGAGTAGAATCCCGATTGCCGTTCTGACGATCATCTTGAGTGAATGAACCGCTGGTAGCGGAAACCTTCCCACACTTGAGCCGCTATATAGCTCACGAACAGAGCGGCGGCAAAGACCGCCTCATCAAACCATCCCTTGGAGAGAACGACGACGAGCGCCGTCAGCACCAAAACCGTCCGCAACAGCAGGCCCCGCAACAAAATCTTCATGGCAGGCTCGTTCGGGCGGCGCATCCAGTAACGCAACATCGCTTCGGAAACGAGAGCCGTCCCCAAACCGATCACTGCTCCGGCCAAGATCGCCGTCACTTGCCAATGCCCATCACTTTCGCCAGGTTGTAGAGACCGACCGCGATTCCCACCGCCAAACCTACAATCGCCGCTCCCGGGTTCGCGTCGAAGTACTCTCCCGCCGCGTAGCCCGCGATCAAACAACCAATAACGCTTCCACTGATCGTGCCCGCTATCGCGGCCGCCGCACCCAAGCGGGACCGCTCGCTGCCCTCCGGTTCGGGTGAATCAGGCTCGTTGTGCTCCGATTCCCTCATCGCGGCAAAATCGCCTGATCGAGCTTCGTTGAATAGTCGTGTCGGGAGAACGCCTTGCCGCACCAACCCTAGGCGAATCAGTAAATTTGACGATAGCAGAGACCTAACGGCAGCTTCAATAATTCAGCCGCCGGAAGATGAAGAAAACGGGGTGGGGCCGTTCAGTCCGCCGATGCGTGTCCGCCGCCGCAGGACCCGCGCTCCCTATTTTCCAGCGCCGGTCGTCCGCTCCGCGCGTCCCTGGACTAGGACATCTCCTTAGTCTCGGATAGCCGTTCGAAGCCATTGCCTAAGGTAAAGAAAGCATGCGGGTTTAGGGCAACCTGAGCGCAGTCAACCCCCGGTGGCCGCGCCTATACTCGCCGCAGGAAAGGACTGTGCTCGGCGAAAAGCTGCTTTGTGATCGATACGTCCTTGAGGAGAAGCTGGGCTCCGGCACTCTGGGCGATATCTACCGCGCGACGGACACGCAAACGAATCGTGCGGTGGCGGTGCGCCTCGTCACGGAAGTCCCCGACCCGTTGACCTTAGCCACCTACTACCGCCAGTGGGCCATCCAAGCGGGAATTCGCGACGAAGACGTCGGCCAGATTCTCGATATCGGCGAGGCGACGGATAGCGACCGCCGCTATCCGATTGTCGTGACGCCGCTATTCGACGGCACGCCGCTTTGCGACCTGTTCTTGCAGCCGCTGAGCAACTCCTCACCGAAAGAATGGCTGAGGGTGATTCATCGAGCCGCGCTCGGAGTACACAAG
>CAMPKL010000512.1 GCA_946887065.1 uncultured Bryobacterales bacterium | reverse complement strand
ACATGAGACGGCCGAGCATCACGGCTCGTTCGAGGCAGTCGCCCGCCGCACGACTGGTGGGACTGGTACGCGCCGTACATGGACGCTCGCGAGCGCGGGCGCAACCCCGAGGAGGCGTCCGTGGCCGCCGGGCGCCACATGGCGGAGGTTAAGCACGTTGTCGTCTCGCCCGCTTGAACTGGCGTAGAGGGGAACAGGGTGACCCCCTTTCGGCCCAAAGCGGGCGGCGGGCCCTACGGTTCGCGGATGGAGGTGATGCGTGTGCCTGGCGTGATGCGGTCGAGGATGGCGTCGCCGGAGACGAGCCGGCCGAAGTTGGTGTAGCGCGTGTCGGCGAAGAGCAGCGGCGTGGCGGCGATGAAGAACTCGGCTGAGTCGGCGTCCGGGCCGGCGCGGACCATGCCCATGCTGCCGCGCAGAAACGGCTGCGTATTGAACTCGGGAATCAGCGGCCCCATGCGTTTGGCTGGAGCGGCTTGCACGTAGCCGTTGGGCCGTACCTGCCCAAAAACAGCGCCGTCATAAGCGCCCGACGTCGCCAGGCGGTAGAAGCGCTCGGCCGCCAAGGGCGCGTTGTCGTAGTCGAGAGTGATTTCGAACTCGCCGACAGAGGTTTCGAGAATCAAGCGGCGTCTGATGGTGCGCGATATGCCGGGCAGTTCCGAAAACTCGAATCGCAGCGGCTCTTCATCGAGCGGAGCTGCTGTTGGAGAAGGGTCGCGCGGCGGCAACGGGTCGGCCAGGTCTTCGACTAGAGCGCGGATGGAGCGCTCGGCCTCGGCGCGAACCAGCGGATTCTCGTCGGAGACCGCTTCTTCGAGCGCCGTCGTATGTTCGGCGTCGGCTATCCGGCCCAGCGAACGCACGGCCTCAAAGCGAATCTTCGGGTCGCGAACCTTGGACAGGATATGCAGCGCTTTGAACACTTCATCCTGGGGCTCGAGACGACTCAGGCCGCGGGCGACGGCGGCGCGGACGAAGTCATTGCGGTCCTTCGCCAGCCGCAAATAGGCCTTGGTCATCTCCTCGGTGACCGGCGCCTCAAGTTCTTCGAGCGCCACGGTCGCGGCCCAGCGAATGTCTTGATCGTCGGAGCGCGTGGCGTTGGTCATCCAGTCGGCGAAACGAGCGCCGTCCATGCGAACGAGCGCGGTGAGCGTGACGGCCAGCGGCGCCGGAGTGGCGGCGACCGCGCGGGCGAGGCGGCGCCAACGCATTTTGCCGAGCGCTTCGACGGCGTACGTCACCACGCGCCGATCCTCGTCCTGCAGCGCGCCGGCAAGCGCGTGCGCCGCCGCGGCATTGGGCTCGCGGCCTTGCATCCAGTCGCGGTCGCCGATCAGGCCCAGACCGAAGGCGGCATAGGCGCGAACGCTCTCGGCGGGGTCGTTGAGCGCTTCGACCAAGCGGGCGGAAGCCTCGTTGCCGCCGATGCGTCCGAGGGCGAGGCAGGCGCGTGCGCGCTCTTCGGCGACGGGGTTGGAGCGCGCTTGTCCGATGAGCCAAACGTCAATTTGCCGTTGCTGCTCGCGAGTCAGAAAGTCGGTCTCGATGCGAGGGCCCGGCCGGCTGGTGAATAGCCATCCCGCTGCAAGAGCAAGCAAAGCCATACACAAGAGCAGCCACTTGACTTCGTGCCGTTTAATAAGCGAATCAGCCACGAAATGTCATCCTACCAGCAGTTCCGGAGAATCATTACACTGAATGAACGCCCATGAGAGTTCAGATATTCTCCGACATTCACAGCGACCTGCGCGCCTTGGAGAAGGCCGCGGCGGTCAAAGCCGACCTTTACATTAGCGCCGGGGACTTAGTGAATTGGGCGCAAGGGCTCGACGCCTGCGGCGAAGTGCTCAAGCGTTTGGGCCAAAAATTGTGGGTCTTGCCGGGCAATCACGAGACGGCGGCCGGCATCAGCTCCTTCTGCCAGAAGTTCGGCTTCAACGATTTTCACGGCAAGTCATTTGTTCAAGACGGTTGGAACTTCGCTGGGCTGGGCTACTCGAATCCCACGCCGTTCGATACGCCGGGCGAATACACGGAAGAGGAACTGCGTGCAGGGTTAGAGCCGTTCGCGGGACTGTCGCCGCTGATTTTAATTTGCCACGCGCCGCCGAAGGGCACGGCGCTGGATCAAGCGGGACCGGGGAACCACTTCGGCAGCGTTGCGGTGAGAGATTTCATAGACAAGTACCGTCCCGATCACTTCTTTTGCGGTCACATACACGAAGCGGCCGGCGTTTCGGAAAGGCTCGGCAAGACCGAGGCGATGAACGTCGGGAAGAACGCCTGTTTGTTGGAGATCGCAGCGGCGTGACGGATTCCGCCGATCGAGGCGAGCCGGCTCCGCGGCCGGGCGTCGAAGGTTGGATTGCTGTCGCCGTGCTGGCGATGATGGCGCTGCTGCCGCTGGTCGAGGTGATCGCTAGGGTCGCTCTGAGCGGCGGCATTTCCGGCTCGATACCCATTGTTGAGCACTTGACGTTGGTCATTACGTTCGTCGGAGCGGCGCTCGCGGCGCGCGAGAAAAGGCTGCTGGCGCTTTCGACGGCGAAGATTTTGCCAAAGAGCTGGGAGCCGGCGCTGAGGATCTTTTCTTCGGCGGCGGCGGTGGGCATTTGCGCCGGCTTGGCGGTTGCGAGTTGGGAGCTGGTTAGGACGGAGCGCGAGTTCGGCGCGATGGTCGGATGGGGGATTCCTGGCTGGGTCTTCCTGTTGTCTTTGCCGCTGGGCTTCGCCGCGGTGGGCGGCTGGCTGATTTGGAACTCCTCGCGGAGTTGGAGCGGCCGGGCGCTGGCCGCGTTGGGGCTCGGGATCCCGGCCGCGTTCGCCTGGTGGCCCTATCTAGAGACGTTTAATATCCGGACTCCCGGCTTGCTGTTTCTAGCCGTCGCGACGGCTTTGGGCATGCCGATTTTCGGGGCCTTAGGCGGCGCGGCGCTGCTGCTGTTTTGGTACGACGGTTCGCCGATCGCATCGGTACCGACGGAGACCTACCGGCTGGCGGCGTCTCCTATGCTGCCGGCGATTCCGCTGTTTACCCTGGGCGGCTACATCTTGGCCGAGGGCGGCGCCAGCCGGCGGCTGCTGAAGCTGTTTCAGGCACTGGTCGGATGGATGCCGGGCGGCTTGGCGATTGTGGCTACATTGGTCTTGGCGTTTTTTACGCCGCTGACCGGCGCGTCGGGCGTGACGATCTTGTCGATGGGCGGACTGCTGCTGCCGCTGCTGATGTCGGCCAATTACCCCGAGCGGACCTCGATGGGATTGGTGACTGTGTCGGGGTCGATCGGGCTGCTGTTTCCGCCGAGCTTGCCGGTTATCCTCTACGCTTTCTACGCAAACCAACCGATCGAGAAGCTTTTCCTGGCGGGACTGCTGCCGGGCTTTTTGTTGGTCTTTGTGGTTGCTGCGTGGGCGGCTCGCAGCGGCTTCTCGGCGGGGGCCAAAACGACGCCGTTTGAGTGGGGCGAGGCGCGCCAATCGCTGTGGGAGGCGAAGTGGGACTTGCTGCTGCCCATCGTCGTACTGGCGGGGATCTTCGCGGGTTTTACCACTCTCGTCGAGGCCTCGGCGGTAACGGTGTTCTACGCAGCCGCCGTGGAATGCGCGATCTTCAGAAGTCTGAGCATACGCAAGGACCTGCCGCGAATCATTGTCGAATGCGCGAC
>CAMPKL010000511.1 GCA_946887065.1 uncultured Bryobacterales bacterium | reverse complement strand
ATGAATGCAGTCGGCACTTCGGCGGCCAGCTGCGCTGCCGCGTCGATCCAAGTTTCGTTGGAGGGAAGGATTTCTCTCTCGTAGCGCCTGAAAAGGACCTCGTAGGACTCGTCGGTGCCTAGCGATTGGCGCCAACTTGAAGGGATACCCAAGGTTGGAATATGGACATACGAGATTCCGACGTCCGCGCAGTGGCGCATCAATGTGCTCTTGTGAAATCCAAAACGCCGAGAAACAGGGTTGCATCGTACGTCCGCCAAACGCTTGATGCCAGAGCGCAGCAGCAGGTCGAGAAGGCCGTCCAGCATTAACCCCTCGTAACCGACCGTGTACACGGCAGGCGGGGCGAGCGGCAGACGAGCCCTTCTGCGCGAAGCATCTTTGGCGTGAACCGTGAACCACGGGTACTGCTCGTATACGCTGCGAACGAGACTGCTTGTTGACACGGACCTGTACTTTCGTACAAGAGCATCTATCTCCGACGCAAAGGTACTTTCAATCCGCTTGGTTTCCGAGTCAGAGGAGCGGGCCTGTTCGATCTCCGCATCGCCGATACGGAGCCAACCGCCGCGCTCTAGGCTGCGCAATTCGTGATTCAATGTGAAGGAATACGGGCCGAACTGGTATGGGAGAAACTCGTAAGTTGCACTCGCTGGAGCACTCCTAGATGTCTGGCGCAGGAGGAAGGCCAACTTGACCAGGCGCAGCTTCGATATATGCCGCCCCTCTCCGTTGACGAGCCGTAAGATTGTCCTCTGACGATTGATCATGTCGTCTCTGAGCGCGTAGCCAACGCCCTATCACGCTGAAACACTAGACTAGCATCCTGTTTCACCTGGAGGCGCAAACTGCGCAGTTCATTGCGCGGCGCGGTCGCTACCTGTCACACGAGCAAGAGCCGAGATTCTGGTTCTGGAAATTCCCCAGGAGGTGCTCCAAAGGACAGGCGCCATAATAGCTCCGGGAACGAAGCGAGGTATTAGAATCGGCGGCTCTTGAGCCGTACAACGAGCCTTGGGTTCCGCTTCGGAACAGGGCTCGCTCCATCGGCTGAAAAGCCAATTGAGTCGCGTGTCCCTCGCGTTCCGAATGGCCACAAGAGGATAGATGTCGTCAGATAAGGGTGAGTTGACGCCGGGATGGCGACCCATGGCAGTATCGCTAGTCCCACAGGGCGCCGACTTGGTCATCCTATTTGTGGACGCCGAGATCGAACCAGGATGGGCTTGGGTTGAGCCGCAACTCCAGGACGTATACGTTGGCCCAACGCTGAATCTGCTTATTGCGGGTGATTGGTGCCTGGGTCTCAAGCTAGGCGGGGAGGCCTGGCGGATTGACCTATACCGAATCAAAGGCGGTGGTGAGGCCTGCTACGTCTATTTCCCGGTTCACCGCGAAGCAGGGCACGGAAGAACCCTGACACTAGGCATGCGCGTTCCATACCTGCCGATTAGGTTTCCGCAAGTGAACCTGGATACAGTGTCCTGCTCTGACCACGCCTCCGGCGTTGAGATTCTCTGGCCCGACGAGCGGCGCCCTCCGGCGTCGGAAATTACTGCGCTTTTTCGCGCACTAAAGAGACGAAGGCGCCGGTAGTGTTAGCCGGTTCCTCTTCGGTGTACCTTCGAAAGGCCAGAAGTGAAGGCCAGAAGTGAAGGCCAGAAGTGACAGCCACGAAACTTGGCTGAGCGGGCTCGGCCCGGTAAGCCCGCTGAAGCGGGCTGATGAGGGGAGAGGGCGGGCGGCTCCATTGTCACCCGGCATAAAATGCCGGGCCTAACCATGAGGCCCATGAATTGGCCTGAAAGCGCGAACTGTCCCGCAAGATTTGGCCTATGCTACGTCCGGGTGGGCCGCGCCTACTTCTTGACGAACCTCTCGACTACGCCGCTGAGTTGCGCCAAAGTCGAAAGTGACAGCCACGAACTTGGCTGAGCGGGCTCGGCCCGGTAAGCCGGCTAAAGCCGGCTAAAGCGGGCTGAAGAAGGGAGAGGGAGAGCGGCGTCCAATTACCCGGCATAAATGCCGGGCCTAACCATGAGGCCCATGAATGGGCCTGAAAGCGCGAACTGCGCCGGGAAATCTGGCCCATGCTAAGTCCCGGCGCTACACGCTATTTCTTGACGAACTTCTCGACTACGCCGCTGAGTTGCGCCAGGTAAACGTCGCCGGAACTTGTGACCGCGACTCCGTGCCCGCCCGCTGAGGCGCCGGGTAATCTTCCGAGTAGCTTGCCGTCTAAGTCATAGAGGGCGTCGCCGGCCCACAGGTGTTGGTCCTTGGTCAGGAACAGCCCTGAGACGCCGGTGGACGTGGGCCATTCCTTCAAGAACTTTCCATTGCTGTCGAAGACCTCGATGCGTTGGTTCTCGCGGTCGGTGACGTAGACTCTGCCCTGCGCGTCGACCGCTAAATTGTGCGGCAACTCGAATTGCGCCGGTCCCGATCCCCAACGGCCCCACTCCAACAAAAACTTCCCGTCGCGCGAGAATTTCACCACGCGTTGGCCCGCGTATCCGTCGCTCACATAGATGTCGCCGTTGGGCCCAAAGGCAACATCGGTCGGCAGATTGAAAGTGTCCTGCCCCGTGCCGGAAACCCCTTTCGTGCCCAACTGCATCACGACTTTCCCTTGCTGGTCGAGCTTGTTGACGACGTGTCCCGTAGCATTGACAACCCATATGCTGCCCTGCGGGTCCAATCGAATGGCATGAGCGCCGCAGGCTGTGCAGCCGGCCGGACCGTAAACGGCCGTGTAGCCCGAGCGCCCTTCCACGCGATGTTCGGGAGCGAGACCAAAAACCTTCCCCTCGCTGAAGAGATCGTCCCCGAAGGAGCGGACCAACTCGCCGTTGCTCTTGAACTCCAAAATCGGGTGTGCGCCCCGGTGCAGGACGAGAATATTGCCGTTTGAATTGACCGCCACGCCCGACACCTGGATGAAGTTCCACAGTCCGGGCGCCCCGGCGGCGCTTGTCGGCGGCAAAGGCCACACGGCCACCTCTTCATAGGCCAACGCGGGCGCATCGGCCCGCTGAGCGAGAGCCGCGCCTGGGATCATCCATACCAACGCTAGCCATCCAAGATTGCGGAGAGTCATCGCCGTCCTCCTTGCCCGGTGGGCGTCTCAGATTCTAGCCCATGGCGATCCGCGACGGGCGCGAAACTCGACGGCGGCCCTTGGAGTATCCTGACTGCCAGCACGGCCGCCCTGGGCGGCGGCCCAACCCTGGAGGATTCCATGAAGGTATCGAGAAGAGAGCTCGCACTGCTGTTTCCCGCGCTGGCGGCGGCGCAGAGCGCCAATGAGGGCGGTTTGCAGCCGTCCCTGGCGTTCCCTTTTGAGGACCAGCCGGTACGCACGAACGGCGATGGGAAGTCCCGGCAAATCCTCAACGGGACGACGCATAGCGGATTTCTGGTCGACCTGCATGCGACCGAGATGCCTCCCGGCGGCGCGCCGCATCCGGCGCACCGTCACGTGCATGAGGAAATGTTCTTCGTCCGCAGCGGAACGATGGAGGTCAACATCGAGGGCCGCGCCACGCGTCTAGGCCCCGGCGGGGTGGCCTACATCAAATCGAATGAGTTACACGGAGTGCATAACGCCGGTGAGGCGACTGCGCACTATTTCGTGCTGGCGTTGGGGACGGACGAGGCGTAGTTGTAGCG
>CAMPKL010000510.1 GCA_946887065.1 uncultured Bryobacterales bacterium | reverse complement strand
AGGGCTGCCGACGATGAACACGGGCGCACCGATCCTCGGTACAGAATCAACGGCCATTCTAGTCCCCTATGCGCGGCGCTTCGAGACTCACGTCGGGGGCCGGCAAGTCCCCCACCTCGGCGCCGGCGAGCCGACGATACAAGTCCAGCCATTGGGGACCAATGACTCCCCACTCATATTTAGCCAACTCGGCTCGTGCGTTGTTCGCAAGCCGATCTGCCAGGCTGGAATCAGCTAGTAAAAGCAGCGCGTTATTCGCTATCGACTCGTCGTCATCCGGGGCCGACAGGAGTCCGGTTCGACCGTGCTCAACGATATACGGGATCCCGCCCACATTCGTGGCAATTAGAGGAAGCCCTGCGGCGAAGGCTTCGAGGATCGAAAGCGGCATACAATCGATGTTCGGCGCCATCCAGTAGATATCCGCGGCGTCATAAAGTTCGCCGATTTTTTCTTGAGGCACATTTCCGACAAACTTCACATTCCTCAAGCCCATTTCGACGCACTGTTGCTCCAGCCGGCGACGCAAAGGGCCGTCGTGCGCGACTAGCATTTCTGCATTAGGATAAATCCGCTGAACCCGCTGAAACGCACGAAGAATGCAGGGCACGTTGTACAGGTCTTCCATGCCGCGATTGTGCAAGAACACCGGCTTAAGGCACCTACGGGGCCGATAGATCAATCGATCGTTATCTACGATATTAGGAATGTGCGCTGCACGTAAGCTATGTTGCTTAAAGACGTCGCATAAATGAGCGGATGGCGTTACGATTTCATCAGCCAAACTGACCAATGGGACTGCACTTCGCCACTCCTTCAAATGGCCCTCGGCCCTCCCGTCGTGGTAGTTCAACACGCACGGCTTCCTGAACAACTTGGCAATCAGGAGCGTCGGCGCGGGGGCCCACATAAAGGAGTAGTAAGCGGCGGCGAAGACATGATACACGTCATACTTGGCGCCTTTAAAGAGAAGCAGCGTTACGAACGAGGCGACCATGACGAGCGTCCGTACGAGCTTGACGCTATGCAGGAAGGCGAAGGGCGCCGGCCAGCGAGGATCCATCGGAAGAAACGTAACATCGACTGCGGGATCACCGGCCAAATGGTCGATAAGCTGTTTAGCCTGAACAGCTTGCCCTCCGACGAACCGTGTTGATGGCGCGATTAGGAGAATGCGGATCGGTCTAGTCATGCTGCGCTCGGACTGCACCAAGCTATTAGTATGCCACCCGGTCGACCTGGAACAAGCGCCGGTAAACTCGCGGGAACTTTGTGCTTGGACGGCTGCTCCACAGGCCCCCAAAAAAACGGGGGTACAATAGACCGAGAGAGTCAGATGGCAGGCCGTTCCCTCGTCGTGCAACCTGAGCGCTCACGGCTCAACTCGCCGTCTCAGAGGGCGAGCGGACCGATTGAAACGGTCTCGTTGCCGGTGAAAACCGGGTCTGGAATGCAGCGCTTCGGGGTTCTGACGCTCTCAGTGTTCCTCTTTGCGCTGTTTGGACGGCCTTTCGATCTGTTCCTAAACTCTTTCCACATTCCGTTGGTCTTGTCCCTGCTGGCATTGTCCGCCATCGTTTTTGGCGGAAGGCTCTCTGTTGTTTTCGCGAATCCCACAGCTAAGCTCCTTGCTTTGCTGACCGGTTGGCTCTGTATTTCCGCGCCTCTCGGAGTTTGGCCCGGAGGGAGCATTTCGCTTCTGCGGGAGGAATGGTTCAACGGATGCATGAGCTTTGTCTTGGTCGTGGGGTTAACCGGCTCATCCCCCGACGCAAAGCGTTTATATAAGGCGATTGCTTATGGCATGCTGTTCGCGGCCCTGATGGCTCTGGCTTACGACGCGCGGGACTGGACCGGACGCCTGATGCTGCCGGTCGGTCAATACTCCAATCCCAATGACCTCGCCTACGCCATGACGTTGGGGTTGCCCTTGTGGTGGATGATCATCCGCGATTCAACGGCCGCCACATGGTTGAGAGTGCTCGGCACGTTCGCCCTCGCTCCATTGCTGCTCGCCGCGTTCGAATCGGGGTCCCGAGCCGGCTTGCTCGCGATCGTTGTTGGTTGCCTCTACCTTGTGTGGACGCTTACGTGGTCTCAGCGTCTCAAGATGATGGTCGCGGGATTTGTGCTTGTCGCGGTCGTCCTTGCGACGTCCCCGACTAACGTCCTGATGGAACGAATTCGCGGTACGGGTGCGTCTGAAGGCTCCTCTGACATGAGGATCGAACTCCTCAAGGACAGTTTGGTATTGACTGCTCGTAACCCAGTTTTTGGCGTAGGGCCCGGAATGTTCGCCGTGGCGCAGAACGAGATTGCCAAGAATGAGGGCGCGCTGAAGGGCACTTGGCACGTCACCCACAACACCTATACGGAGCTGTCCAGCGAAGCGGGTCTGCCCGCCCTGGCGCTCTTCCTGTTGATGCTGTATTGCTTTTATCGGGATCTGAGAAAGATCCGACGGTTGAATCTTCTGATCAGGACGAACCGGCAGGGAGAGATAGCTGCGCTCTGCACGGGCAGTTTGATCGTGCTCGTTTCGCTTGCTGCGTGTTTTTTCTTCGGCTCGCTGGCCTATTCGCCGATCACGCTCACGCTCATTGGTTTGTTCGCGGCATACACTAGGGTTGCTCTTGGTGAGTTGGAGCGCGCGGAGTCTCTCGCCCGCGCCAATCAGGGGCCGCGTCTAACGAGCGCCAGCTGACTCGTCGCCCTCTTGGACGACTTGCAGAAGTTTGCCGCGCGATGTCAACGGAATCTCATCTACCCAAGAGATCTCAAAAGCGTTGTCACGCAGCAACCTACTGATCGCTTGATGGAGGGGACCGTGACCAGTCCCAGCCGGGATCGCGCCTTTTAGACGTATCCGCAGGAAGCCGTTCTTCTGGACTACGACCTGGAACTGCTCAACCTCCGCGAACTCCTTGAAAAGATGGTTCCACACGATGTTGTTAATCTTGCGCCCGTCCGCCAGTTGAACGATGCCCGCCAAGCGTCCGTCCAAACTGCTGAGCGCGGTGATTCCGGACTCAGTGCGATACGGGATGTCGAAGGTTGCTGCATCCCCGATTCGGTAACGGAGAAACGGCGTGCCTCTGCAGATAGTACTCGTCACGAGCAAAGATCCCGGTTCGCCCGGCTGTGCTGGCCGGCCATCGTCATCAACGATGTCGACGACGTACCAAGGCCGCGATATGAGCAGCGGCCCGGACTCGGTTTGCTGATGAGCGATGGAACCCATCTCGCGACTGCCGTAACGGTTGAGGATCGGAGTGTGAAAAACTCGCTTGAACACCTCGTTCTGCGCCGGCAGGAGCGCTTCTCCACCGTTCCAGGCCACAGCAACTGATCCTTTAGGGACTGACTGTCCCGAAGCCAGCAACGTCCGAGCGACCTCACTAAGCATCGAGGTAAAGCCATACATCGCGACGGGAGAATGTTTGGTCACCGCACTCCAAACGCGCTGTGCGGTCGCGTCAGTGATGTTGTAGCCATCGATGAGTTCATTCCGCGCCAAAGCATGGTGGATGCGGGTTGAACGCGGCGTGCGGCGACCGATGTCTTCTTCCGCGCCCCACAAGATGACCTTAGCCATGCCTGGCCGCCAACCCATTTGTCGAGCGGTCCAGTCCGAGAGACCGTCGATGGACTTCGTCATCTCAGTGTCATGGAAGAATG
>CAMPKL010000509.1 GCA_946887065.1 uncultured Bryobacterales bacterium | reverse complement strand
AGCGGGCGCTTTCAGCCCCCTTCCAGGGGGCTCATGATTAGGCCAGGGCTTTTAGCCCTGGTATGCGAACGGCGGCATCCCTCTTTCTTCGACAGCCCGCTTCAGCGGGCTTACCGCCTACCGCATCGTCTTGCAGCAGTTCCGCGACCGCCAACAGTAAAAGCCGCGCAAGGCGTCGCCCCGCGCGGCCATTCCGATTGCGCCGACTTGAGCCTACTGGAAGCTCAAAATAGCATCCGGTTCGCTCGTCGCCACTTCGAACACCGTATACAGCTTCGTAATCTGCAGCAGGTCCTGCACCTTCTTCTGCAGGTTCAGCAGCTTCACATTGGCGCCCTGGCTTGAAGCCGTGCTGTAACTCGATACCAGCTCGCCCAATCCCGAGCTATCGATATAACTCACATCGCCCAAGTTCAAAAGGATCTTCTTGTGTCCTTGAGCCAAAAGGTCGCGAACGGTCTTGCGCAGCTTGCCGGAAGACTCGTCTCCCAATGTGATCCGGCCGCTAAGGTCGACGATCACCACTCCATCCACTTCACGCGTATTAACGCTTAAACTCATTTCTTACTCCTCCTTACTGCCCATCTTCTTCCGCTGCCGGACCGTGCAAGATCAATATGACTTCCGTCCCGCTTGGCGATGCGTTCCGAACATCCACCTCGTCCACTAGTGCGCGCATCATCAGCAGACCTCGTCCAGACGCCTTCAACAAGTTCTCAGCCGAGGTAGGATCGGGAATTTCAGCCGGGTCAAATCCCTCTCCTTCATCCCTCACCTTGACGATCAGCCTGCCGTCGTTCATTTCGACGCTGAAATGAACCGACTTGTCCGCGCTGTAAGCGTTTCCATGGGTCACCGCGTTGGCTGCCGCTTCTCGGACGGCCATGCCCAGACGGTCGACTTGTTCTTCTCCGTAGCCTCCTTCGCGGGCCAGACCCTTGGCGCAAAGCTCAGCGGCGTCTACGCTGCTGATCACGCTGTCTAGCCGCAATTCCAGTCGCCTGCGCTCGCCCATGGATCGAAAAGTCGCTCGCCTCTTGGCTTAAACGCCGCATACGGCGAAGCCGCAAAAGTCGCACACAATCGCGGCCAAAGTCAACTTCACGCTCCGTTCACGGGGAAGTAGCGCCGGTACTTTTCCGGCAAGCGCACGGTGCGGCCCTCTTTGTTGACGACCGCATGCAGCGTTTCTCCCCTGGCCAGCAGCTTGCCGTCCTCTTCCCTGCGCATCTCATAGCGGAAACGGATCGTCCTCGACTTCGATTCCACGCACTTGCAAAGAATCTGGACCGGTTCGTCGAAATACGCCGGAGTCCGGTACTTACAACTCGCCTCCAGCACCGCCAGCACCACCCCCGCGTCCTTCTCCATGTCGCGGTACTCGAACCCCAAAGCCCGGCAATACTCCACCCGCGCCACCTCCATCCAAACGAAATAATTCGCGTAATAGACCACTCCCATCTGGTCCGTCTCCGCGTAGCGGGCTCGAATGCGCGTCTGATTCTCGATCATTAGGGGGAAGTTCTCCACCAGTATAGGCAGCCGCCCCTTGCGGTCGTCTTGCTACCTTTAGATCTTCGATGGAAGAGCGCTACCTCGTCGGCCTAACGTTGATTCTCGTACTCGGCGCGGCTGCTCGTTGGCTCGCGTGGCGCCTGCATCTGCCCGCCATCCTGCTATTGCTGCTATGCGGAATCGTAGCCGGACCGGTAACCGGCTTCCTGCAGCCCGATGAGCTGTTCGGCAACTTTCTTAACCCCTTCGTTTCGCTCTCCGTCGCCTTGATACTGTTCGAGGGCGGGCTATCGCTCAACCTGCGCGAGCTCAAGGAAATCGGCGGCGTCGTCCGCAATTTGATCCTTATCGGATCGCTGGTGACCTGGGCAATCGGCTCCGCCGCCGCCTGGGCCATCTTCGGCCTCGACTACCGGCTTGCCCTGCTGTTGGGCGCGGTCTTCGTCGTCACCGGCCCCACAGTCGTCATTCCCTTGCTGCGCCACGTCCGGCCAACCCAGCGTATCCGCAACACCATCAAGTGGGAAGGCATTCTTAACGACCCGGTCGGCGCCATTCTGGCCGTCCTGGTCTTTGAAGCCATTCTGGCGACAGGCGGCAGCGGTCCGCAGCAAGCCGCCATGCAGTTTCTCTATAGCGTCCTCACCGGCATCGGCGTCGGCGCCGCCTTCGCCGTCCTGACTCTGATCCTGCTCTACTTTCATTGGCTCCCCGACTTTCTCGACACCGGTTTTACGCTGGCCGTCGTCCTTGGCGCTTTCACCCTTTCTAACCATTTCCAGCCCGAGTCCGGCCTGCTGGCGACTACCGTGATGGGCATCCTACTCGCCAACCAGCGCTTCACGCCCGTGCGCCACATCGTCGAGTTCAAAGAACATCTGCGGATCCTGATCATTTCCACGCTTTTCATCGTGCTCTCCGCCAGGCTCGATGCCGCCGATATCTACGCCGTCTGGAAGCCGGCCTTGGCCTTCCTGGCCGTTCTGTTGTTCATCGCCCGGCCCGCCTCGGTATGGGTTTCCTGCCTCGGCTCCAAGCTGACGACCAATGAACGCCGCTTCCTGATGTGGATGGCGCCCCGAGGCATCGTCGCCGCCGCCATCTCCTCAATTTTTTCCGAGCGCCTCACCGAGGCGGGTGTTGCCGGAGCCGATGTCCTGGCCCCCATCGCTTTCATCGTCATCATCGGCACCGTAACCATCTACGGCCTGACAGCATTGCCGCTGGCAAACCGCCTCGGTCTTGCCGAACCCAGTCCACAAGGCGTCCTGTTCGTCGGCGCACACTCCTGGGCCCGCCGCATTGCCCTAGAGCTAAAAGCCGCCGGCTTCCACGTCGCGCTCGCCGAGAGCAACTGGGAGCACGTCACCGCCGCCCGGCAGGGGGGCCTGTCGGCTTACTACGGCGCCGTCTTGTCCGAAAACGTCCTCGATGAGATCAACCTCTACGGCATCGGACGCCTAGCCGCCGTCACCTCCAACGACGAAGCCAACGCCCTCGCCGCCCTGCACTTCCGCGAAGACTTTGGACGTTCCAACGTTTATCAATTGCCTCCCGAGCGCAGCGGCAGCGGACGCCGCGGCGTCTCGCCCGAACACCTGCAAGGCCGCTACCTCTTCCATCCCGATCTCACTTTCGCCAAGTTGGGCAAGATCTTCGACGCAGGCGCGAAAATCAAAACCACGCTCATCACCGAGAAGTTCACCTATGCGCGCTTCAAAGAACTCTACGGCGACGACGCCTTCTCGCTCTTCCTCATCAGTAAGACCGGCGACAAGCTCACCGTCGTCGCCGCCGCGCAACCCGTGACGCCCAAACCCGGCCAGACTTTGATCGCCCTCGTCCCCGGCGATGCCGCCCGTGAAGTTGCCGACAACCGCGCCGTTGAGGACTTAAGCGAGCGCGCCTGACGTCGCTTTGACGCCCGCCGGGCGCCCGCCGGGGTGGCCTGCGCCCCACGCTGGCGTACGCCGCGTCACAAATGCCGCTATCCCATTTGCTAACCTAGGATTTCTTTCCGGCCGTGTTCGCCATACGAACCGCGGTCTCCATCACACTGTTCTGCTGACCTGCTGAGGCCTCAACTGTCTGAGATCAAGAATCTTCAAGCGCTCGAAATCCTCGATTCGCGCGGCAATCCGACCGTGCAAGTGACGGCGACGCTCGCCAGCGG
>CAMPKL010000508.1 GCA_946887065.1 uncultured Bryobacterales bacterium | reverse complement strand
CCGGCGGTTTGGGCCGGCTCCAGCCATTGCAGGCCGCTGGCTTGCGGGCTGGTGGAGTAGCGCACGCGCACGTGCGAGGTCCCAGGCGTGAGATTCACGGTTAGCGGCGCACCGAGGATCGGATCGCCGGCGCCCAGCTGGAACTCGGCCGGAGCGAACGTCTCACCGTCGGGCGAGGTCTCGGCGGCGAAGATCTCAAGATCACGCGTGTCGAGCACAACGGCGCCGGCGGTTCCGTCCAGTTGCAAGGTTGCGGTTCCCGTCAGACGGCGCCCGGCGAAATCGACGTCCAGATCGAGCGCCACGTGCGTAACGCGCACTTCGGCGGTGTTGGCGTAAGAGTGAACATCCTTGGCGGGGGAACTCGTGGATTGGTCCATGTTGCTTGGCCCGGTACAGGCCCAGCTAGCCAGGCAGACAGATACGACAACGGTGCGGCTTAGGCTGTACACAGGCCTCCTATCTTAGGCATGAAAACGTCAAAACCGGGCCCCAGGGAAGTCCCCGAGGTCCGGCGTGGAGCTTCTAGAAAACGGCGGCGGCTAGCGGCAAACGGCAATACCGCGCTTCTCGAAATATTCCTGATGGTAGTCTTCCGCCCGCCAAAACTTCGCAACGGGCTCGATTTCAGTCACAATGGAGTCTAGGAGTCTCTCCTGCACATCGTCCCGGGAGTCAAGCGCCGCCGCTTCTTGCTCGGACGAGTGGTAGTAGATCGCCGAACGGTATTGGGAACCCACGTCGGGGCCTTGCTGGTTCAGCGTTGTGGGGTCATGCATTTGCCAAAAGGCTTCAACCAGCTCTTTGTAGCTGATCCGATCGGCATCGAACGTTAGTTCGACCGCCTCGGCATGCCCGGTTTGGCCTGAACACACGTCCTGATAAGTGGGATTCTCGTAATGACCGCCCGTATAGCCGCAAACAGCGTCCGTCACGCCGTCGATCTGCCGGAAGGCGTGTTCCACGCCCCAAAAGCATCCAGCAGCGAAAGTTGCTTTTTGTAGTCGCACGCCGAAGCTCCTTAAAAGAAAACTGAAGCGATTAAGCCGCAACGGGACGGCCCATAAAGACGCCTCTGCGTTTGAAGGACGGCACTGTCCATCTGAAGGTTTCTATGTCAAACGATTCTATCCGAAATATCGCCATCATCGCCCACGTCGACCACGGGAAAACGACACTAGTCGACGCTTTGTTACGCCAGAGCGGCATCTTCGGCGAACACGAGCATGTCGCCGACCGCGTTATGGACTCCGGCGATCTGGAGCGCGAGCGCGGCATCACGATTCTGTCGAAGATCACCGGCGTCCGTTACAAGGGCTACAAGATCAATATCGTCGACACGCCGGGTCACAGCGACTTCGGCGGCGAGGTCGAGCGCGCGCTCAAGATGGTCGACGGCGTGATGCTGCTGGTCGACGCCAGCGAAGGTCCGCTGCCGCAAACGCGCTACGTGCTCGGCAAGGCGCTTGAGGCCCACCTGACGCCGATCATCGTGATCAACAAGATCGACCGTCAGGACGCTCGGCCCGCCGAGGTGCTCAACGAGGTTTACGACCTGTTCATCGATCTCGACGCCCAGGAAGACCAGCTTGACTTCCCCGTCTTTTACGCCGTGGCCAAGGAAGGCTACGCCAAGAAGTCGCTCGATGACGATTCCAAGACGCTGGAGCCCCTCTTCGAGGCGATCATCGAGCATCTGCCCCCGCCCAAGGGCGATGCCGAAGCCCCGTTGCAGATGCAGGTCGGCAACCTCGACTACAGCGACTACCTCGGGCGCATGGCCATCGGACGCGTCTTCCAGGGAACCCTGCGCCACGGCGACCAGGTTTCCATCTGCAAGCTCGACGGCACGATTCAAAAGACGAAGATCACCAAACTTTTTTCGTTCGAGGGCTTGCGAAGGGTGGACGAGAAAGAAGCGGGTCCGGGTAATTTGCTGGCGATCGCCGGCGTCGAGGGCATCACCATCGGCGAGACGGTGAGCGACGTGGAAAACCCCACGCCGCGGCCGCCGCTGCAAATCGATGAGCCGACCATCGCGATGATGTTCTGCGTCAACACGTCGCCCTTTGCGGGCAAGGAAGGCAAGTACGTCACGTCGCGCAACATCCGCGACCGGCTGGACAAGGAACTGCTGACGAACGTTTCCATCCGCGTGGAAGACACGGGCTCGCCGGACTCTTTCCGGGTCATGGGCCGCGGCGAACTGCAGCTCGCGATCCTAGTTGAGACCATGCGCCGCGAGGGCTTTGAGCTGATGGTCGGCAAGCCCGAGATTCTGACGAAACAGATCGACGGCGCTTTGCACGAACCGCTGGAACACCTGACGGTCGATTGTCCGGAAAACTTCATGGGCGTGGTCATCGAACAGCTCGGTTCTCGTAAAGCCAAGATGTCGAAGATGGTCAACCACGGCTCGGGCCGCGTCCGCTTGGAGTTCGAAATTCCCTCTCGCGGTTTGATCGGGCTGCGCAGCCAGTTGCTGACGGACACCAAGGGCACAGCCATCCTCAACTCGCTGTTTGCCGGCTATATCCTGTGGCAGGGCGACATTCCCGAGCGGCCGACCGGGGCGCTGGTTTCCGATCGCGACGGCAAGACGACTGGGTTCGCTATCTTCAATCTGCAAGAGCGCGGCGAGATCTTTGTTCGCCCCGCCACATCGGTTTATGAAGGTATGATCATCGGCGAGAACGCCCGCCCGAACGATCTCAACGTGAACATCGTGCGCGAAAAGAAGCTCACCAATATGCGCGCTTCGAACTCCGAAGAGGGCATCCGGCTCGTGCCGCCCCGTATTCTGAATCTGGAGCAGGCGATCGAGTTCATCAACGAGGATGAGTTCGTCGAAGTCACTCCGGAGTCGATCCGGATGCGTAAGAAGATACTGTCGTCGAGTTTTCGTAAGTGACGGGAGACGTTTTTTATTGCACGTTTAGGGCCGCTGGCGCGTTTCACTAATGACAGGAGTCGTGGGGAAGACGAAAGGAGCGATTCAGCAATGCGAGTTCTCATTACGATTTTCTTGGCGGTTTCCGCGATGTCCGCCGCCGAACTCGATGTGACCCGAGTGGTCCTCTACAAGCACGGCGTGGGCTTCTTCGAGCGCGCCGGGCAGGTTTCGGCGAATGATCCGGCCATCCTGCAGTTCCAGGCGTCCGAAATGGACGACGTTTTGAAGTCGCTCACTATCGAGCAGCGCGGCGGCGACGGCGTGTCATCCGTCCGCTATGACTCTTCGGACCCGCTGGCTAAGCGGTTGGAAGTTTTCCCCTTCCGCATCGGCGAGCATGTGTCGCTGCCGGATTTGCTGGACCAGTTCAAGGGCGCGGAGATTGAACTCGCCATGAGTTCAGGCCCTGTCAGAGGGACGATCATCAGCGCGCGGCGCATCGTGGGCGGCGAGAACAACAGCGTTGAAGTGCAACAGCTGGTTTTGTTGACCCCCAGCGGCATCCGCACTGTCGATCCAGCGGCGGCATCGCAGATTTCGTTCGTCGATCCGCAAATTCAGGCGCAGTTCAACGAATACTTGGCGATCCTTTCGCGTTCGCGCAACACCGACCGGCGGTCGCTGACGATCGAGTCCCAGGGCGGCGCCAGCAGCGTCATCGCCAGCTACATCACGCCGACCCCGATCTGGAAAAGCAGCTACCGGTTGGTTTTTGGGGAGACGGGTCAGCCGTTGCTCGAAGG
>CAMPKL010000507.1 GCA_946887065.1 uncultured Bryobacterales bacterium | reverse complement strand
GGCCGCAATATGACGTTTCCGCCGACGGACAGAGATTCCTGACCGCCACGCCCGCAGACGGCGCGGCGCGTCCTACCATCCGCATCGTCGAGAACTGGTACCAAGAGTTCAGGGAGCGCCAAAAGTAAAAGGCCGGGAGCAAGCTCCCGGCCTTAGTTGGTTCACGCCTGGGCGTCTAGCGCGCCAGCGGGTCGGGCCGGAACTGGAACTTGACGAACTTGCCTTTCGTTCCCTTTCCGCCCTCGGTGTGCCAGATGTAGTTGGTTCCGTAGTTAGCCCACAGTCCGCGGCCTTTCCAGCCCGCGTTGGGGTCGTCGATGCGGCCGTCCATGCCGCGGGTAAAGAAGCCCATCGGGTAGGGCACGCGAAGAGTCGTCCACTCGTTGGTTTGCGGATTCAGCGCCAGCAGCGAGTCTGAGTTCGACCCGGTCGCGAGCGGCGTGTTGGCGCCGAGCCCGGCGATGTTCTTCTGGTCTACCCAGTTGTAGTAATGGAAGTCCGCGCCGACGTTGGTGCCCTTCAGCTTTGGACCGATGACTTCGTGCAGTTTCCAGCCTTCGGCGCACTGGCTGCCGTCCGCTTTGCCGGGGCCGTTGAGGTCCTTGCATTTGCGGACGTCGAAGCTGGCGAGGTGGCTGCTGCCGGCCAACGCCGTCCAAACGACGCCGTTCGTGTCGATGTCGACGCCGCGCGGATCGAAGCCCGGCTCAGGCACCTTGAAGACCTGGGAGACGCAGCTTGAGGGCGCGTTGTTGCCGCGCTTCATGCGGACCAGGTATCCGGGGAAGGCTTCCGATATGCCCCAGACCGAGTCGTCCACCGGACTCGGGATCACCGAGTACATGCTGAAATTGATCTGAGTATCCTTGGTTAGATCCAGATTCGACTCGCCCGCGCCGGCGTCCTGGCCGCCGTTCTCGACGCGGTAGAGCGCGCCTTCGCGGCCGAGTTCGTTCCAGGGCTTGGTGATCTTGCCGTCGCCGTTGGTGTCGACAATGGTCGGGCACCAACCCACCGCCTTCTGCTCGTCCTTGGTCTCGTCGTAAACCTTGGTGTCGACCCAAGCGAGCCCAGCGCCGCCGCCGTTGAAGTAGACGGTTTCATTCGCATCGGTGTCGAACTGCAAGTGGTGCGTGCCGAAGCAGGTTTCGATCAAGGTGAACTGCTGCGTCTTTGGGTCGTAGAAAGAAGCCTGACGTCCGCTCTGCCGCGGGGTATACCACGCCGCGAATTTGTTATTCGGATCGCTGCACCAGGCCGGGTTCTTGTCGCGGATCTTCGAGGTCAGCCAGACACGACCCTTGCTGTCGAGCATGGGGTTGTGCGGATCGGCCGGATTATACGGCGGGTTCGACCAAATGTGCTGGTCGCCGAAATACATCGACGGACGCATCGGGGCGGGGAAACGGGAAGGAACCTTGTCGCGCGGCTCGCGGGTTGGGATATCCATTTCGGTGGTGAAGTTCTCGCGCGGGTCCATCACGACTAACTGACCGTGACCGGAACTTGCGGCGTAGACGCGACCGCCGGGATTCACTGTCGGATTGCGCTTGTCGGTCGAGGCCAAATCGTGCATGAAGGTGTGGTCACTACCGACGTCCCACAACGTCAGCACCAGGTTGCGCTCGACGCCCTTGGGACGCTCCGGCGCCGGAGGCAGCGCGCCCTTGGCGATGGCCTCAGACCATGCCGAGAACGTCTTGAGCGACTGCGGTTGCCCTTGGATATTCAGTACGCCGTACATCGAGGTGCCGCGTACGCCGGTGCCTAGCCGCCATTCCCAAGCTTGGGCGTGGGTCTTCAACTCGGGCTTGGCATCGAATACGTGCTGCACGTCGCGGGTCTGAAGGTTTCCGAGCTGATGGCAGAAGTTGCAGTCGGACTTCAGCGAGTCCAGCCAGTGCCTCTGGCTCAGCATGGATGTCCCCACGCCGTTACCGCCGCTCTCGGTGCCGGTGCCGGGGAACAGGTTCTCGGCCGGCGGTTCCAATAGCGAAAGCCAGTAGCTGCCGGGATAGTATTGGGCGGCTTCACGCGGCGTTTTAGCCAACACGGCCGTCAATGCCACGGGTTCCGTCGTCGGCTTCATCACGACCTTCTCGGAATCGACGAGGCCGTAGCCTCTTACCCACACGTTGTAGTTCGCCGTCGGCAACTCCGGCAGCATGAACCGCCCTTCGTCGTCGGTGACGACGATCTTGACGAACTTGGTCGACAGATCTTCCGTCTCGGCAATTACCCAGACGCCTGCTTCCGGGCCGTTGGCGCTCTTTACGGCACCGCCGATATACCCCTGCGGCGCTTGCGCCTCAGTGGAAGTCACTCCGATTAGCGCGGCAAGCGCCAAGGCAAGAAAACCGCCGCCGGCGGCCAAGCGGCGCCGATTGCGAACGATGAAGCTGCTCATTGAAGCCCTCCTCCTGGAGTTTAGATATCCGCGGTGACTATACAGGAGGGGGGCGGGTGAACGCAACGAGCAAGATGGCGCCGCCGTGCGATCGGACCCCAAAACCGTTCGAAACGACCGGCCAACCGCTCGAGTTTCAGCTGCGTCAAGCTCCTGGCCGTCGCAGCTGATGCTGATTCGGCTATTGAAGAGGCCAGATTAGAGGTATCAGACCGATGGCGATTAGGCCTACTAGGATGTTCATCGGAACCCCGATACGAAGGAAATCGCCGAAACGATATCCGCCGGGACCGTAGACCATGAGGTTGGTTTGGTAGCCGATCGGCGTCGCGAAACTAGCCGAGCCGGCCATCATGATCGCAATGACGAAGGGGAATGGGTCCACGTCGAGCCGCTGAGCCGCAGCGATGGCGATGGGAAAGATGAGGGCGACGGTCGCGCTGTTCGTCAGGACTTCGGTCATTACGGCCGTCACGACGTAGACGGCAGCCAATACGAACCAGGGATGATCCCCCACCGAGGAAAGAACGGCGCCGGCGATCACGCCGGCGGCTCCCGAAGAGTCCATCGCTGACCCCAGGCCGAGAGCCGCGCCGATCATAATGAGCACGGACCAGTCGATGCTGGCCCGCGCGTCTTCGACGGAGCAGCAGCCCGCGATCAGCGTGAGAGCCGCTGCTAGAGTGCCGGCGAGCAGCATGGACATCCAGCCGACGGCAGCGACGAAGACCATCGCCGCTAGAATCGCTACGGCAGCGACAGCACGGTGATGGCGCCGGGGAGCGGAATCGCGAATAGGGCTAACGAGAAAGAAGTCGCGGGAGTTCCTGTGCCGTTCCGCGAAGTTTCGATCCGACTCGATGAGCAGCGTGTCTCCGGGGCGTACTTCGATATCGCCGACCTTGCCCTGAAGCCTTTGGCCATCACGGGCGACAGCCAGGACGGCAGCCTGATAGCGGCTCCGGAACATGCTCTCTCTGATGGTCTTGCCGACCGCCGGGCAGGAGCCGGACACGACCGCCTCGAAGAGCAACCGCTCATGCCGGGGCGAGTCCAGCTTGAGGACTTGGTCCGTGGCGAGTTCGAGGCCGCGCTGATTTTGCAGGTCGCGGATCGAATCAACAACGCCCGCGAATAACAAACGATCGCCGGCCTTTAAGACGAATTCCGGCGGCGGAGCCGGTTGCCGTTGATCGGTGCGCTCGACCGACACCAAGAATGCGCCAGGCAACTGCCGCAAGCCGGCCGCCTCGATCGAACTGCCCGCGAGAGGGCTGGAGTCGGGAAGCCT
>CAMPKL010000506.1 GCA_946887065.1 uncultured Bryobacterales bacterium | reverse complement strand
GTTTGCCGTAAAGCAAGGTCAACTCGGAGTCCACCGCGGCATTGCCGGCGCCGCTGATCCTTAGCGGGACTCCTTTGGTGGTAACGATGTAGTCGATCCGCTCCTTAAAATCATCCTGCGAAAGACACTCCAGGACTCCTGGCTCGACCCACGCGTCGTACTCCCTGCGGGTGATTTGTTCCTGTCTCGGCGCGCGGATGCGGCAGACGTTGCCCGCCGGAATCTTTCGACGGTGCATGTAATATTCGGCGATCTGTTCAGATATTTGGACGCCGCGATTGACGACAACCAAGGTTCTTTCGGGAGAGGTTGCCGCTGCGTGGGGTAGGATCCCCAATACCGCCGCAAGCCAAGCCAATCTGTAACTCCGTCTTATCGACACGCGCACCCCTGAAGATGATACCCCCTGCCGGATCGATGGGCGATCGATTGCCCCATACACTGTATGTAGAGTGACGGAAGCCGTAGCGACGGATGGGGTTGAACCGGGCGAGAGCAAGACTAGGCTCTTGCAGGCCGTTTCCGGCCTGATCTGGACGCTCGTCTTCGCGCTTACGGCCGTCGTTTTGATGTGGATGACCGACTGGCTGCTGGCCGGCGTCTTCCCGCGAGCGACCTTTGCGCGGGGAGTGCTGGCGCTGGCCGCGGGCGGGTTTGCGGCGAGCATTGCTTTGCCAAAACCTGCGGGCCTGCCGCGGATCTCAGGCATCGGTCTGGCGATATCGACAGCCGGCCGCAGGGCCGGCTTATTTGGCCTAGCGTTGGGCGCGGGGCTGGCTTTTGTCAGCGTAGGAGTTCCCTGGATGGCGGGGGCGATCGTATTCGAAACGGGTTCGCCCGATGCCGGCATCTGGGCGCTTGGCGGGCTGCCGGAGGTCCCAACGGCAGTGATCCTGATCCTCGTCGCCGCATTTGGCGAGGAAGTGTTGATGCGCGGTTATGGGCTGCAACAATTAGCTCGGGCGATCACCCCGCCCGGCGCGGCGTTAGCGGCGGGAGTATTCTTCGGCGCGCTCCATGCGGGCAACCCTTCCGCGGATTGGGTCTCGATCGTCAACACGAGTCTGTTCGGTCTGCTTTTTGGCTTTGCGGTGGTGCGCTACCGGTCTCTGTGGCCGTCGATCGGGATGCATTTGGGGTGGAATCTATCGTTGGCGATTTTGGGCGCTAACATCAGTGGCCTTAGAATGGGATTAACAGCGCTGCGAGCAACGCCGGTCGGTCCCGTACATTGGACAGGCGGCGATTACGGCCCCGAAGCCAGTCTCGTCGCGACGATTGCCGTTGTCGGAGCGGTGGTCGTGGTGTGGAAAGCGCCTGTTCCCGCGGATGATTCTCCCTTGATTTGGGATGATGTCCGGCCGTCTAAAGGAGGTACGGAAAACTCATGCGATGGACCTTTGTGACGTCGGCGGCGCTTCTATTTTTCGCCGCTTCGTTTCCCGCAGCTGCGAAAGTAAGCCCGGAGCGCAAGATCGAACTGATCCGTGACTTCACGGCGGAAATGGGCACCGTGCAGGTGATGTTGCCGCGCTCGAAGGAGTCTCTGGACATCCTCCCGGATGGCACCTACGACACTTCCGAGTGGGCGGCGGCGATGCAGGAGCACGGCGTGGCGGCGCGCTTGGGCGACATGGTGCAGATCACCGGGGTCCAAGTCACCGACAAACGGCTGGTGCTGACCATCAACTACGGCCTGAAGGGCGGCCGAAAGTGGTGGCATCGCATACAGGTCAGCGGCGGCGGCGGTCAACGCAACGATGACCTAGGAAGAATGTCGCAAACCAACGCTCCCGGCGGCACCGAGATCGCGCTGTTTTTTGAGGAAGGACTTCCCGACAAGACGACCGAAGAGTTTAAGGCTCTTCTCAAGAACGTTTTGGACTTCGAAATCCGCTCCGCAACGGAGCAGTATATGGAAACGATCGAGCCGAAATTCAAAAAGGCGATCGAAGAGAACAAAGTCATCGAGGGCATGGACAGGGAAATGGTGCTTCTCGCCAAGAATCGCCCCGACAACAAATATCGGGACACGCGGGACGGCGTGGAGACAGAAGATTGGATCTACGGCAAGCCTCCGGGCGACATCGTTTTCGTGACGTTCCAGGACGGCAAGGTTGTGAACATCAAGTACACATACGCCAGTCTGGGCGGCGAGGTCCAAGAGAATAAACCGATTGAACGTTGATCAATCTGTAAGGGAAGGAGAAAAGCTCACTCAATGGCTGTGAAAGTCGCAATCAATGGATTTGGCCGCATCGGGCGCAATGTATTCCGCGCCTCGATGGGCAACCCCGATATCGAGATCGTCGGCATCAACGACATCACCGACAATAAGACGCTCGCCCATCTGCTCAAGCACGATTCCGTGATGGGCAATCTTAAGGCGGACGTCAGCTACGACGATGAAAGCATCAGCGTCGACGGCAAGCGGATGGCGGTGTTCGCTGAGCGCGACCCGGCCAAGATCCCGTGGGGCGACGTCGGAGCCGAGGTCGTGATCGAGTCGACCGGATTCTTCACTAAGGCGGCGGACGCCGGCAAGCACATTCGCGACACCGTCAAGAAGGTTGTCATCTCCGCGCCGGCGAAGGGCGAGGACATCACCATCGTCATGGGCGTCAACGACGACAAGTACGACGCCAAGGCGCACAAGATCGTCTCGAACGCCTCCTGCACGACGAACTGTCTCGCGCCCGCTGCGAAGGTGCTGCACGAGAGTTTCGGCATCAAGCAGGCGACGATGACGACGATCCACAGTTACACGAACGATCAGCGCACGCTGGATCTTCCCCACTCGGATCTGCGTCGCGCCCGCGCCGCGGCTTTGAATATGATTCCGACCAGCACAGGGGCCGCCTCCGCCATTGGCCTCGTGATGCCGGCGCTGAAAGGCAAATGCGACGGATTCTCGGTCCGCGTTCCGACGCCTAACGTGTCGGTTGTCGACTTGGTTGTCGAGACCGAGAAGCCGGCGACCGTGGAATCGGTGAACGCCGCGCTGAAGGCTGCCGCCGACGGACCGCTGCTCGGCGTTCTGGGCTACACGGAAGAACCGCTGGTGTCGACAGACTTCCTGGGCGACTCGCGTTCGTCGATCATCGACGGCCAGATGACCCGCGTTATCGGCACGAACATGGTCAAGATTCTGGCCTGGTACGACAACGAGTGGGGTTACTCTTGCCGCGTGCTCGACTTGGTCAAGATGATGGGCGAGAAGGGCCTCTAGGACTTTTTCGTCACCTGGAAACGAAAGGGCGGCGAGCCGAACTCGCCGCCCTTTCTCTATTGCTTCTCGGGGACGCCGAATTGCTTGTCGATTAAGCCGCGGAGGTCGAAAGGCAATCGAGGCTTGGGCTGTTCCGGGCCGTCTTCCGCGGCGGCCTCATCGGCCTTACCGCCGAGCAAGGAGTCGAGCAGTCCGCCAGCGCGGCGTATCGCTTCGTCGCGCACGAGGCGTCCCAGATCGGGCTTCACGGACGGGTTGGAGACGCTGCCCCGGACTCGCAACGGAACAACGACCCAGGCGACACCGGAGTCGTCCGGCCGTCCACCCACGAGCTGAGCCACGGCGCCGCTCACCGCGCTGCGTAAATCGAGATGGAGCGATTGGTCGAACCCAAAGGATCCATCGCCCTCGATACGCAGTGTGTCTCCGCGCAAGATAATATTGTTCGTCTGAACACGCTGATCCTGCACAAC
>CAMPKL010000505.1 GCA_946887065.1 uncultured Bryobacterales bacterium | reverse complement strand
ACATAGACTGGATCGAGGCGGACCGCAACTACGTTGTCCTGCACTGCGGCTCGCGGGAGCATCTGGTCCGGGCGACGCTCACGGCCTTTCTTGACCGCCTGGATCCATCCGATTTCGCCCGCGCCAGCCGCTCGGCGGCAGTCAATCTGGCCCGCGTAAGAGAATTGCAGCGGCGTTCCCACGGAGATTACCGGGCCCAACTTAGCACCGGACATACTCTTACCTGGAGCCGCCGCTACCTTACCAAAGGCCTCGAACGATACCTGAGTGTGTGATTTAAGGCACGGCCGCGGCCACGCCGTATCGGTCCCCCGCCCTCGCGGGATACGATGATTCGAGCCTGTGATTCGCCGTACCCATGTGTCGCTTCGCGCCTTCGTCCTGCTGACTGCATGGGCCTGCCTGCTCGGCGCGCAATCGTCCGTTGAATCGGGGGCGCTCGCCGCGCCTGACCCGCAACCCGCCGCGGCGCCGGCGTCCGCGCTTGCCCTGGAGGACGTCGACAACGACGCCTCCCAGCGCACCACGCTTAACCTGCTCGGCCAGGTCGACACGGCCAGCGGCGAAGGCCGCCGCAACGAGAACGTCAGCCTTACGCTCATCGACAACAACGTCCTCAAGGAACTCAACCGCCGCATGGGCACCACTGCCACGGCCGTCGATGAGTTCCAGCCCGAGCGTAAGTATTTCGGCGGCGAATACGGCGGCGCGCCCTCGGCTCCGCTGCATGTGAACGGCAGCGCATCGCGCGACATTCACGGTACCGCCAAGTGGACGCACAGCAACAGCATCTTCAGCGCCCGTTCGTTCTTCCAGGTCGGCAAAGTGCAGCCCGCCCGTTCCAACGACTACAGCGCCACGGTCACTGCGCCGCTCTGGACAGGCGCCAATGTCACCTTGACCGGCGGCCAGCGCAAACTGCGAGGACAGGTCAACGGCAACATCCTCGTCCCCGGCGCGGATGAACGAACGCCCACGGCCACCGACCCGGCAACCCTGGCGATCGTGCGGCGCATCCTCAGCGCCTTTCCCGCTGAACTGCCCAACCGCACCGACATCAATGAGCGCGCACTCAACACCAATGCCCCGCAGGACATCGACGATCACTCGGCCGGCGCAACCTACGACCAAGGTCTCGGCGCCAAGGACCGTTTGTTCCTACGCTACAACTTCACCCTGCAGGACGTAGACGCCTTCCAACTCGTCGGCGGACAGAACCCCAATACGACCACCAGAAACCACGACACCCGCGTCACCTGGAACCGCATCTGGAGCGCCGCCACATCCACCGACTTCTCCATCGGCTTCAACCGCGTCACCTCGTTGCTGCTGTCCGATGAAACTTCCATCGGACCGACGATCTTTTTCAATCGCTCGCTCGACTTCCTCGGGCCCAATTCGAATATCCCGCTTGACCGGGCCCAAAACACCTTCCGCTACGCCGGACGCCTTCAGCGCATAAGCGGCGACCACACGCTCAACGCCGGATTCGACATTTCGCGCCGCCAAATTAACGGCTACGAAGACAACGGCCACCGCGGCATCTTCAGCTTCCGAAACGACTTTGGCCGCGGTCTCATCGACAACATTCTTGCCGGGACGCCCAGCAATTACCGCCGGGCGTTCGGCGACGCACATCGCGGCTTCCGGGCCTGGACGCCCGTGTTCTATGTCGGCGATATCTGGCGCGCTTCGCAACGCTTCACGCTGAACTACGGTCTGCGTTACGAAAACTCGCCGGCGCCTTTCGAGGTCAACGGCCTCACCGAGATTCCCTACGACTGCGACTGCAATAATTTCGCGCCCAATTTCGGATTCGCTTACCGCGCCAACGATCGCTGGGGCGTTTTCCGCGCCTCCTATAGCCTGCAGTACGGCGAACTTTTTGCCGCTACGTACATGCAGACGCGCTTCAACCCGCCGGCGATTCTCAACCCCAACATCGACACGCCGAGTCTTGCTAACCCGCTAAGCAGCTTCCCTCCAGGCGGCCCTGATCCGAATCAGCGCTCCGACTATTACCGGTTAGACCCTGAGTTGTCGACGCCCTATTCCCATCAGTACAACTTCACCTGGGAGATGCGGCCGCACCAAGATTGGACCGTGGAGATGTCCTACATTGGCAGCCGTTCGATCAAGCTGCTCCAAACCTGGTGGGTCAATCGCGGACAACACATAGAGGGAATAGAATCGGCGACTTCGAACATCAACGCCCGCCGGGCCGATCCTCGCTACAGCGACGTCTTGTACGTCCTCAACGGCTCGCGCGCCTTCTTTGACGCCGCGAAGGTCACCCTACGCGTCCCTCGCTGGGCAGGCCTCAGCATCGACGCCTCGTACTGGTTCAGCAAAGCCATCGACCTCGGCGGCGACTACACGAACACCGCCTACAGCATGGACGCCTTTCAAACCCGCAGTCCCAACGAGTTCAATGTCCATTCAGCTCTCAAAGGCTTGAGTAACTTTGACCAGCCCCACGCCTTGTTGCTGAACACCAGTTATCAGACCCCGGCTCAGGCCACCGGCAGCCGCCTCGTGAATCGTATCTTCGGCGCGTGGCAACTCAGCGGCGTCCTGTTGCTCAAGACCGGAAGTCCGTTTTCGATCCAATCCGGCGGCGACGGGGCGGGTTTGGGCAATCTCGACGGCGTAAGCTCTGACGTCCCCAACATCCTCGACCCCTCGGTGCTCGGCGCCAGAGTGAACCATCCCGACACGTCCCAAGCGGCTCTGCCCCGTTCCGCCTTCGCCTATCAAGCCCTCGGAGATTCCGTCGGCAACGTCGGCCACAATGTCTTCCGCAAAGACGGCGTTTGGAACGTGAACACGAGCCTCGCCCGCCGCTTTGTCCTTCGCGGAGACACGGCGCTGCAGTTCCTCGCGGAGTCGCTGAATCTGCTCAACCACGCCCAGTTCCAGATGCCCGGGCAAAGCCTCAGCGAAACCAATTTCGGCCAAATCACCAACACCCTCAACGACGGCCGCACCTTCCAGTTCACGCTCAGCCTCATTTTCTAGCGCTGACTAGGAACCTTCCTCTTGTTTGGGCCGCACTCGGCGGTTACACTGACCATCTCACTACTAGGTACTAGAACCTTTGGTACCACAGTAGGGGGTTTCCTAGTGTCTTCATCTAGAGGTATTTGCACCATGTACCGTCCCCTAACCCATGCCTTTCTGATCGCCGCGCTGAGTGTTCCCTCTTTCGGCGCGTTCATCGAATACCACGATCGGGCCGCCTTCGAAGCGGCCGTCCCTGGCGTCGTCACTTTCGACTTCGAGACCGCCAGCGGCTTTCCCTTGGCCCAAGCGCCCCTCGACTCCATCGACGCCAGCATCGATCTCAGCACTTCCGGCGGAGACTCGACTGTGACCGTCAGCGACTATGGGAATGGCTTCGGCCAAGCCATAGGCGGACGCCTCAATGACGACGTCGATAACTTCCAGGCCGTGGCCGTCGCCTTCAGCGCGCCCTACTATGCCGTCGGCTTCGACGATCTCGATCTCACCCACATCGGCAGCCCCGAGTTCGCCATCATCAACGTGGTGTTCGGCAGCGGAGCGGTCAGGTTTTTGCGCATCAATCCTCTCGGAGACTTGACCCAAGCAGCCTTCTTCGGAGTGTGGTCCGACGAGCCGATCATTGGCTTGCGCGTCTGGTCCGGCGACAACCCGAACGACTCGCCCGGCGTTCGCGCCAATCT
>CAMPKL010000504.1 GCA_946887065.1 uncultured Bryobacterales bacterium | reverse complement strand
CGGGCGGATTCCCTTCCAAGCGGGGAACCGGAGATGTCTTTGGGTCGACCCTAGTGTCTGTATCGCTCTTACGCTGCGGATCGTTTGGCCTCACCGCCTGCCCCAAACACTTTCGACCGATGCATCGGCGCCCCTGACCGTGCTCGGTCCAGCCAGAGTTCTTCTGATTCCGTTGTAGCATGGGGCTCCAAATTGGCTAGGTTACAGATCGGGTTCTGTCGCTGTGAGCCCCGCGATCGAGTAGTTTCCCATCCGCGAACTTGTAGGAAACTACTCGGCGAGGGAGGCGGGACAACGACCGCCGCACCAATGCCTAGTTGGCTTGTACCGGAACGACGGGGCCAACTGGAGTCGATCGCCCGTAAACGGTCAACACGACTTGGTTGCCGCCCGGCTGGGCTTCTGCTGGGACCCGGATCGCCAACTGGAATAGCCCTGCAGCCCCCGGAGTGACGCCGACGTACAACACGTCTTGAGGCGCCATCGGAACACCGCCAAAAGTAACCATCCGATTGGCCCCCAGCGGCACTTCGGCGGCGCCCGTCGCCAGTTCGCCTGTTTCAAGCGTGGCCGCTGTCTCGCCCCACCCAGTCCCATAAAGCAAGATAATCTCGCCTGGCTTGGCGGGACGCGAGACCCCGAACGTATCCGTCAACATCCCGTGCGGCGCGACTGCTACGGCGTCCGCATTAAATCGCGCCGCGATGAAGCCGCCGTCTGCAATCGGCGGGAAAACAAAGAAGGCCGGCGCCACGCTTTCGACCGCGACTGTTTCCTCGTTGCTCTCAGCAGCGCGAGGCGCCGAGGTGAGGGCCTGGACCGCAGGGGGTTCAAGGGCAATCGCCTCACTCGCGGCCGCGTCGGCCGCGTCGCAGTTTGTGATGACCCGCAGCGTCGCGGCGCCGGGAGCAGCAGTCGTCGACGCCTGGGCGTTAATTTGTCCTGGAGTTACAGCGAAAATCGGCAGCCTCTCTCCGTTCATCTCAAGACAGACTCCGCCGAGGATCGTCTCCAACTTTCCGGCGCCGTCCAGGTTAGGAAAGAGGATCGTTTCGGTCGAGAAGTTTTCCCCAAATACGCTGATGATCGAACCGGGAGAAATCGAAGAGACTTTGGGCAGAAGCGTTGACAGCACGATGCCCCCCTCATATATCGCTGGCGGCGGCCCGACAGGACCACTGACCTCGACCTGCCCGGAGCGAATGCACTCCACGCCATTGGCGGATGTCTTGACTGACCAGTCGTAAAGGCCGGCGCCCCCATAGGAGTGCGAGGCGGTCTGCAGCGCGGAGACGCCTCCGTCTCCGAAGTCCCAGGAGAATTGAGCCTTGGCGCTACAGTCCAACACCCTAGCCGACACGTGAAATTGCGCCGCGATTCCGGCTGACAAACCGGTAGGAGGCGCAACCGAACAGAAGACGCGACACAAAGTGTCCTGGGTGATGGAGAACGACTCTGAACCGACATATATCTCGCCCTCTCGTGCCGTCGAGGCGAGGTTGGCGTCGAGGGAGTATCTCACCGTCCCCGATCTGGTTCCGCTCAGCCCGGAGGTAATGCGTATCCAACTCTTCGACGGGGTAACGTCCCAAGCGCAACCGGCTGGAGCCGAAACGGCGATCGAGCCGGTGTCCGCGTTGCTCGCGTGGGTGCGGCTTTTAGGGCTCAAGGAAACGGTACAGCCCAAGTCGCCGCCGATGCGCACAGTAAGCCTGTCCGCGGTCGCGCTCAGTACCTTGATGGACTGACTGCTGTAGGGATCCTGCCACTCGATACCAGGTAACAAGACGCCGTCACGAAAGTCATAAACTTCCTGATCGCTGTTCGGTTTGAAGTCCAGCAGATAGGTCTTGCCCCGGTGCGGGGATGCGGAACCGTCCGCATTCTGAGGATTCTCGTAGTGGATCTGGGCGCCCTCGTACGATTCGCCGTAACCAAGGCCTGTTTCAAAAGGCCCAAGTGGCTGACGATATTGCACCCATAGCCAATCTTGTTCGCCCGCTGCGCGGCGGACCCGAATCGCTTTCAAACCCAGCTCCTTGCTGCCGAGCGGTCTAATCACGAAAGAGCCTGGGGTTTCGACGGTCTTTACCTCCGTCTCATTCGTGAGCCAGCCGAGTTGGAGTTTATGTCGAGCGGAGTAATGCCCTAGGGAATACGTGTCCAAGCCCATCGTTGAGTAGAGATCGCCGTACTCGAAATGTTCGCCGGGGGAGTTGAAGTCGCCGAGCGGGATGCTTCCGAAATCGAGGGCGCTCGCGTGTTGCAAGCCCAGGTTGTGGCCGCCCTCGTGAGCGATAAGTCCGAGACCGCGGTTGACGCCTTGCTCCAGCGTATCCCTTGCCCGCAGCCAGGAGGTGGAAGCCCGGAAGCTTCCATCTTGTGGAGAAGAGAGATCCAGGCAGCCGACGCTGCCAACTCCCGAGAAGGAACAGCCATCGGACGGAGGGGGATGGATGATGAACAAACGCTCGTAGTTGCGAAAGTCCAATTTTGCATCCGCAGCCTGTATGGCCGCTTCGCGGAGTTCGCCCATCTCGCTGCAATCATACTCACGATCAAGGGTGAACCAACCAAAGACGTCGCCCCTTGCGTAGGTGGATCCGTAGGATGCGTCGCGCCAGTACGAGTCCAACGATTTGCCGGCCGTATCGAAGAAGAGATCGTAGGCGTCCTGCCGCGTGGCTTGGGGCAGGGGGATGCCGGGAAAAGTCGTCAGCAACACGGCAGTCCGCTGCTCGCCAATGGCGCTGCATTCCGAGCTGACGGAGGCGGAGCGAGAGATGTCGGTTACGATTCCGGCGACGACTGAGCCGATCCGCACGCCGCTCACCTCCAACACGTCGCCGCTCCTGAATTCGTATTGGCTTTGTTCTGAGAAGAACACATTTAGGGCGCCCGAAGTCGTGCGCAAACGATGGATTTCCAAGGACTCGCCGGACTCCTGGTTGTCCGCGATTGAATGCTCGAGTTCACCTGCCCATCGCCCGCGAACCTCGATCTGAGCGATAGAGTTTGGAAACGTGCCGCGCAGCCGCTGCAACTGAGAATCTGGCAGGGCTAGGGTTAGAGCTTGCGTCGGGTCTGTCTGAATGACGATCTTCAGAGCGTCGGCGCGTTGCTTGATGCGCAATTCGATCGCTGAGGGTGACTGGACCAGGTTGGCTGTTCGCCGGTCGGAATTTATGAATTCCCCAAGCTCCACGTTAATTGTTTCGACGAGGTCAGAGGCTTCGCCGGCATCCGATTCAGCGCCGCGCAGTGGGGGTGAGGAAGTCTGACCCCCAAGATTCGTAATCGCGACGACTGCTCCAAACAATAGTGTTGTCGCTAGCCGTTTAAAAAAGTCCATTGAGAAGGCCTTCTCGTCGCCAAATTGTCGTCGCGCCCCGCATCACCGCAACATGCTTTCGACCAACGTCGCCAAGTGTTTTCGGGGTTGGTCCGTCCCAGGATACACTCGCTGCGGGTGTCTGAACACCCTCTCACACACCACCGCGAGTAGCTTCCTAGGTTGGGATTTGTAGGAAATGGCCCGAACTGGGGCGAGTAGAGGACGCCGACGCGGGAGAGGGAGAAGAGGGGCGGCGCGGCTGACGCCGAAGCCCCGGCAGATATCCGCTCGCGAGCGCTCCTGGGCCGCGAACTGTTCCACCAACTCTAGTCTTTCGTCTTGCACACGAGTCTCCTTCCAGCCCAAGAGCGTCC
>CAMPKL010000503.1 GCA_946887065.1 uncultured Bryobacterales bacterium | reverse complement strand
GCGGCTACACGCAGTGCTTCATCAACGAGCTCGACCCGTTGCATAACGATCGGCGACTGATCGGCCGGGCGCGCACGATTCGCTATTTGCCGAATCGTCCTGACGTGCGCGAGAAGTGGTACTCGTACCGCAAACAGTTGAACTATGTTTCGGCGGAAGAGGCGATGCCTGGCGACATTCTCGTGTTCGATGCGGGCGGCGACACGCGCTCGGCGGTTTCCGGCGATGTCACGACCTTGCGCTTCTTGGTGCGCGGCGGCGCGGGCATGGTCATCGACGGCGCGATGCGCGATTTGCCCGAGCTGGCCGGCATGCCCTTTCAGGTCTATACCCGCCGCGGCCAAGCTGCCGCTGTCGCGCCGGTGCTGATGAGCATCGACTATCAAGTGCCCATACGGATCGGCAACGTCACCGTCATTCCAGGCGACATTCTGTTGGGCGAACGCCACGGTATTCTAGTGATCCCGGCAGCCATCGCCGACGAGGTCGTCGACGCGGCGCTGGCCAAGAGCGAATTGGAAGAATTTCAGCGCAAGCTACTGCTCGAAGGCCGCTCGATCGACGGCGTGTACCCGCCTAACGAAGAGACGCTGCGAGAGTTTGAACTCTCCAAGGGCGCACAACAATGACGACGTTGCTCAAGACGCTTGCGTGGACCCTTGCGGCCGCGTTTCTTCTGAATGCAGGGCAGGCGGGCGATCCTTACAACTATCCGATCGACGCCCCGCGGTTGGAGTCGGCTCCAGTCATCGACGGCAATCTCGCCGAGTGGCGTGAACACGCGTTCTCTGATGGAGCATGGGACATTGCCCGCATCGCAAAGACGCCTTGGTACGACCCCGAGCGCAACCGCCTGACCGTTCACGGCGACGAACCTTCCGCCGATGAAGACCTCTCCGCCCGTTACTACATCGCCTGGGACGACGAATATCTCTACCTGGGCGCGGAGGTGCGCGACAACGTCAACGACGTTGCCGATCCCGCGCACGAGCCCAAGCGATGGTATTTCAAAGACGCCATCTGTTGGTTCATCGAGGCGCCGCGCAGCAACGCCGCCAAGAATTTCGGCGAGGGCGACCATGCTTTCTGTTTCGTCATCGATAGCAAGCGCCCGCCCTACGCCGCGTGGTGGCGTCATGGCGCGCCCGGCAAGACCTACATCGAGGAACCGATACCCGCCGGGGCCGTTGACTACTCGGTCAAGATGACGGGACATCAAGGCGACTTCACGCTCGAAGCCCGCGTCGCGATGAAACCGACTCTGGGCGCCGGCAGCCCGCAGTGGGGGGCTCCCAAGGCCGGAGACCTGTACGGCTTGGAAATCGTTCATACCGATCCCGACGGCGGCGATTACGGCGGGCACTTCATCATCTACGGCACGGGCGATGACGACTCCACTTGGGGCTTGATGGAGCTGGCGCCTCCCGTGGGGCCCATCGAGCGAAAATCGAACTAGCGCCGCCGGGACGAAACGAAATGTTGTCGAGAATTTGCCTCATCTACCTCTTGCTCGGAGCGTCGTTGGCTCTAGCCCAGGATGGGAGGGCCGTCTTTGCCGCCCAGTGCCAGGTTTGTCACGGCGACGGGCACGGCACTGAACGCGGACCCAACCTCGCCGACAATCGGCGCGTGCGTGCGCAGACTCGCGAGCAGTTGCTCGCCGTGATCCGCGACGGCATTCCCGCCTCAGGCATGCCCGCAATCCGTTTGCCCGCTGCTGAACTGGGCGCCGTCGCCGACTTCGTGCGCTCGCTTAGTGCGCCAGCGATTGACGCGGCGGTCGCAGGCGATCGGGTTGCGGGCGAGCAATTGTTTTTCGGCAGCGCGGGTTGCGCGAATTGCCATATGGTCTTCGGCCAAGGCAAAGCGGTCGGCCCGGACTTGTCTTCGTTGGGACGCCAACTCACGGTCGACGCCATCCGCAGGGCGGTTCTCACGCCATCGGACAACATCAACAAAGGCTACGAGGCCGTCAATCTGCGGTTGACGAACGGCCAGTCGCTGCGCGGTTTCGCCCGCAACGAGAGCCGCTACAACATCCAGTTGCAGGACTTGGCGGGGAGTTTCCACTTCCTAAGCGCCGGCGAGTATGAAGTCGTCAGCCGCGAAACGCGCTCGCTGATGCCGGAGGGGAAATGCGCCGGCGCCGAATGCGACGATCTGGTCGCTTATCTGAGTTCCCTCGGCGGAGTGGACGTCGACACCAAGCCTTATCCGTTCGTCTCAGCAGGCGGCCCGACGTTCGAACAAGTCGCGCGTCCGACGAACGGCGATTGGACTACCTACCACGGCGCCGTCAGCGGCAACCGCCACAGCGACCTCGACCAGATTACCGCGGCCAACGTCAATTCACTCGCGCTCAAGTGGGTGTTCCCCATTAACCACTTCGTGCTTGAGTTGACTCCCGTGGTCGTTGACGGCGTGATGTACGTCACTGGCCCGAATCAAGTGTTTGCGCTCGACGCACGGGAGGGCCGCACCATCTGGCACTACCAGCGACCGCGGTCGACGGACGTCCGAGGAGATCCGGCCAAGGGCACGAATCGCGGTGTCGCCGTGCTCGGCGATCGAGTCTTCACCGTCACCGACAACGCACGTCTACTGGCTCTGCACCGGGTTACCGGCGAATTGCTGTGGGAGACCGACATCACCGCCGGCCTCAGCAAGAACAACTATGGCAACACGTCGGCGCCGCTCGTGGTCAACGACATGGTCGTTGCCGGCATCTCGGGCGGGGACCTCGGAGTGCGCGGCTTTCTTTCCGCGTTTAAAGCCGACACGGGCGAACAGGTTTGGCGTTTCTGGACCGTTCCCGAGCCCGGCGAGCCGCTCGCCTCGACGTGGCTGGGGACGGCCCTCGCCGAGTTTGGCGGCGGAGGCGGGACCTGGATGACTGGAACTTACGACCCCGAAACCGACACGGTGTTCTGGGGCGTCGGCAACCCTTACCCTGCGATGAACGGCGACGAACGCCGCGGAGACAACCTGTATTCCGATTCCGTGCTGGCGCTTGACTCGAAGACGGGCGCGCTGAAGTGGTACTACCAGTTCACGCCGCACGATCTCTACGACTGGGACGGCGGCCAAACGCCGATGGTGCTCAACGCACGGTATCGCGGCCAGGATCGCAAGCTGCTGCTGCAAGCCAACCGCAACGGATTCTTCTACGTCTTCGATCGCACCAACGGCGAGTTACTGCTCGGCGAGAAGTTTGTCGACAAGCTCACCTGGGCCACCGGCATCGGCGCCGACGGGCGCCCCATCGTGGTCCCCGGCTTAGAACCCGCGCACGACGGCACAAAGGTCTGCCCCAACGTGTTGGGCGCCGCAAACTGGCCATCCGTTTCCTTTAGCCCCGACACACGACTGTTCTACGTGCAGGCCCGCGAAGACTGCGGCATTTACGTCAAACCGCCGCGCTGGAATCCCAAGCCGATCCCGATGGAGCCTGGCCAGATGTTCCTGCGCGCCTTGGACATCGAGACCGGCGAGCGTAAGTGGGAAGTGCCGCAGATTGGCACGGCGGATAGCTGGGGCGGCGTGCTGTCGACGGCGGGCGGGCTGGTTTTCTTTGGCGAGGACAGCGGAGCGTTGGGCGCGGTCGACGCTGCTACCGGCGAAGACCTATGGCACATTCAGACCAACGCTTCTACCGAACTCGGCGATGGTCACAGTTGGCGCTCGTCGCCGATGACTTACATGGCCGGCG
>CAMPKL010000502.1 GCA_946887065.1 uncultured Bryobacterales bacterium | reverse complement strand
TTCCCAGGCGCCGTCGCTCCCGTTCAGGCACTGCTCAACCAGCGCTCGGTCCGTATCCATGCGTTGCTGCGCAGCCCTATTTTCGACCTCGGAGTAGCTTCTCGGCCCCTCCCAGACGCTTTCCCATGGTTGTGCTATCGCTTCTGCGGCCATTGTTTCACTTCGCTTCTAATAGAGAAACGAGGTTTCGCATTCAAAAGTTCACTTGCCGGGCGGGAAATCTTCGCCCTCAACCTCATGCGCATCCACGCCATTTCGCTCCGCCCGATGTCCGAAGCCCAGAAGGACCGGCTCCGGCGCTGCGGCGAACTCTTCTACTTTGACGCAAAATTAGGCGACGACGGCATTTTAGAACAAGCTCGGGGCGCCGAAATCCTGCTCATTACCCCTCGGCTCCATTTCGATGTCACCACAGTGCTTGACCGCTGCCGCTTCATCTCTTGGCAAGCATCGGGCCTCGACGCCCTCAACCTGGCCGAATGCCGGCGCCGGGGCATTGTCGTATCCAACGTCCCAGGCTTTTCGTCCGACGCTGTCGCCGAACACGCTTGGGCGCTGATCCTAGCCCTGGCCAAGCGTCTAAACGAAGGCCGCCACATGCTGCTCAAGGGCGAGTGGACCGAAGCGCTAGCCTACTTCACAACCGGACTTCGCGGCCGTACCCTGGGCCTGTTCGGTTTCGGCCAAATCGGCCAACGCATCGCCCAGATCGGCAGCGCCTTCGGCATGCAGGCCATCGCAACCGTCCGCGATCGCTCAAAGCCTCGCCCGGTCGAAACGGTCGTTCTAGACGAACTGCTCAGTCGCAGCGATTTCCTCGTCCTGGCCGCTCCGCCGACCGCCGAAACCATCGGCCTATTCGACCGCCGCTCCTTCCAAAAGATGCGCCCAAACGCGTTCTTCGTTAATATTGCCCGCGGGGCTTTGGTGAACGAGACGGACCTAGTCGCCGCGTTGGACGACGGCCTCATCGCCGGCGCCGGTATCGACGTCTATCAGCATGAGCCTCCCGATCCGGCCAATCCGTTGTTGAGCCATCCCAAGGTGGTGGTGTCACCGCACGTCGCCTGGGGCACCGACTCAGCGGTCCAAGCCCTGCTCGACCAAAGCATCGCGAATGTGGAAGCGTTCTTGAGAGGGAGTCCGACAAATGTGGTTCCGTAGCTTTGCCTTCGTCTGTTTCTTGATGCCGGCCGCGTTGTTCGCCCAACTGGAAGGCGTCGTCGACCTTCACGTCCACTCGGCGCCCGACAGCGGCCCGCGTTCGATTACCGCGGTCGAAGCGGCACGGATTGCCGTTCGCTACAAGATGCGGGCGCTGCTGCTCAAGAACCACTACACACACACCGCGTCATTGGCATACACGGTAAGCGAGGTCGTGCCGGGAATCGAGCTCTATGGCGCCATCGCCCTGAACCGCAGCGTCGGCGGCATCAATCCCACCGCCGTCGAACACATGGCGCGAACGACGGGCGGCTTGGGCCGCGTGGTATGGATGCCCACCTTCGACTCGGAGCACTCACACCGCACCGCCAACCCGAATCCACTCTTCGTCTCTGTGGCTAAGGACGGCAAACTGCTGCCCGAAGTCCTGCAGGTGCTCGATGTCATGGCGTCCCACGGCCTGTCCTTGGCCACCGGACACTCTAGCCCGGCAGAGTCTCTTTTGCTGATTGAGGCCGCCAAGGCGAGGGGGATCGATCGAATAGTCGTCACCCACCCGCAGCCGGATCCGGTGGCGATGGACATCGAAACGCAGAAGAAAGCTGCTGCGATGGGCGCGCTGCTGGAGTACAAGTTCAACTCCACGCTGGCGCCGAATTCAGCTTGGCCGAGCGAATTCGTCTCCATGTCCGACACGCTCAAGTCGATCAGGGCCGTTGGGCCTGAGAATGTCGTTGTGTCCAGTGACCTGGGGCAGCCGGGCAACCCGATCCACGCCGACGGATTGATTGCATTCATCCAGGCGCTGAAGAGCGCCGGCTTCACGGAATCCGAGATCAACACCATGATGCGGATCAACCCCGCTAAGTTCTTGGGACTGAAATAGTTGACCGCGTTTTCCGCCCTGCTTTAGAGTTAGGGCGGGTGCACGTTCATGCAAACCACGGCGGCCACGACGCCGGTCTAGACCGGCGCCTGCGTATTTCCCTGTGGGTCACCGCTGCTTTCATCGTCGTCGAATTCGCCGCAGGCATCCGCGCCAATAGCCTCGCCCTGCTCTCCGACGCCGGCCATAATTTCACGGACGCCTTGGCCCTGGGCCTCGCCCTATTCGCTCACCGCATCGGCAGCCTGCCCCCTAGCGCGAGCAAGACGTACGGCTACAAACGCGCCGGCGTTCTAGCAGCCTTCGTCAACGCTCTCGTCCTGGTCGCCTTGTCGTTATTCATTTTCTGGGAGAGCTACGATCGTTTCCTCAACCCCCGCGAAGTCCAAGACACGATCATGCTGGCGATCGCCGGCGCGGGCCTCGTCGTCAATCTCGTCGTGATGAAGGCCCTGCACGGAGACAGTCACCGCGACCTCAACGTACGCGGCGCCTACATGCACATGCTGGGCGACGCCCTTTCTTCGGTCGGCATCATCATCGGCGCACTGGTCATCCGCCAAACCCGCGCCCTTTGGATCGATCCCCTGCTCTCGGTGCTGATCGGCGTCTTGATCATCTGGAGCGCCTGGGACATCATCCGCGAATCGCTCGACATTTTGCTCGAAGGCGCTCCCCGGGGCATACAACTCGAAAAAGTCTCCCAAGCCCTGCGGCAAGTCGAAGGAGTCATCGACATCCACGACCTGCATATTTGGAGTCTTTCTTCCGCCGATCACGCGCTAAGCTGCCATGCGTTGATCGAAGACATGCCGCCTTCGGCGAGCAGCGTCATCCTTGAGCGCATTCAGGCCCTCTTGTTGCAAAACTTCTCGATATGCCACGCAACCGTGCAATTCGAGCACATCGAATGTTGCGGGGCGCAAGAGATTTGCAGCGAGACCGCCTCACACAGCTCGTAGCAGCCGCGCCGGAAGCGTAATAATCGCCGCTAACAGTCCAAACACGCCGCTGACGGCAATGCCGGCCAGCCGGAACGGCAGCAACAGCACCCAGACCACCGGATAGGCCACCAGCGCCAGCAAAGCCAGCGGCCAGCAGACGACAAACAGCAGCAACCAGATCAAGAAGGTGAGCACCGTGAATTCCTCGCCTATCTCTACGAGCTCTTGGCGCCCTTTGTTCCGTCCGGGCAGTCAGGATCGCAAGACCGAAATCCCCGGCAGATTGCGGTAACGCTCGGCATAGTCCAACCCGTACCCCACGACGAACTCGTCTGGGATCTCGAAGCCGCAATAGTGAATCGGAATCGGCGTCTCGCGGCGCGAAGGCTTATCGAGCAAAGAAGCCAGCAGCAGCGTCCGCGGCTTGCGCGCGGCGAGATGGTCCAGCAGCACTCTCGCCGTGCGGCCCGTATCGACAATGTCTTCCACCAGAATCACGTCGGCATCGGCAATGTCGTCTTGCAGCTCGACCACGAGGCGAACGGCCCCAGATGAGGCGGCCCCTGCTCCATAGCTGGAAGCCCGGACAAAACCCAACGCTGTATCTCTGCCGATCGCCCGCGCCAAATCAGCCTGGAACAGACTAGCGCCCTTGAGCGCGGCAATCAGCCAAAGCTTTCGCCTGTCCGGCTCCTCGGAAAACTCCCGCCCGATCGC
>CAMPKL010000501.1 GCA_946887065.1 uncultured Bryobacterales bacterium | reverse complement strand
ACCGGCGCGCCGTAGCTTTCGACGAACCGCTCCTTGACCATCATGTGCGTCTCCGACGCCAGCAGATCGCTGCAGTTGTTGCCGTAGACGTTGAGGCTCGACGACGTTACCGCGTAGCCCTCGCCCAGCAGTCCCTCATTAAGCACGCCCGGGGCGCTGTTGCCTTGCACATGCCAGCCCGCTTGGCACCCGCCGCCGTGCGTGTAGACGAGCTTGCCGTTCCAACCGCCGCTCCGCGTCCAAGGATCCGGCTCCGGATCGGCTGGGTCATGCAACATCGTGCTGGAGTAGATTGCCCGATTCACCGTGCCGGTTTGCACGCGCACGATGAAGGGGACCGTCTTGCCGTCCATCGTGGTCGTCTCGGCGACATCCTCCGGCCGCTCGCCTGGCGGCAGCGGTTTGAACTCGCCGCCGGTCGAATAGTAAACGTAGTCCACGCGAGTCTGCGCCGAGCAATTCTCATCTAACGGCTCGCCCAGCGACTCGCCCGTTAGGGCGACGTTCGCTTCGGTGGTCCCGCAAACGAAAGGCTGCTCATGCGGACCTGAAATTATCGGTCCCGTGATCGGATAATTCGTCAGATCTAACCTCGCGTCCCCGGCTTCCACCGTGTTGGCGCCGAGCTTCAGCCCTTTCAGCAACCCGATCAACGAATCGCCGTCCGGCCGAAACGACGAGGAGACATTCTCGCCGTTGAGTCGAACGGATACTTCCGCCCCGTCAGGCGCATGGATTCGCACCAGCGCATCGCCGCCGCTCACCAAGTAAGGTTGCGAAGAGACGACTTCGATCTCATAGCCTGTATCGCTTCCGCACGATGCGAGTACGATCAGCGCCATAGGCAGGGCCGCGAGTTTGTTCATTGCTCAAACCTCGCGGGAAGTGTAGCGATTGTCGCCCGAGGGCACAACCGGAGCTAGACCTTCTTTTCGGGCAACGCGAACGCCTTGCACTCGGAGGAGAACCCCTGACGTCCATGCGTTCCATCGCAGAACGGCTTGTTGGACGACATGCCGCAACGGCAAAGGCCGATCTTGGTGCGCCCCTTGATGTCGTAGACGTCGCCGTTCTGGTCCGTGATCGTGAACTCGCCTTCGATGGTGATCGGGCCGTTGTTGAAAATCTTTATTGATGCCATGGTTGTTTCCGATGGACCATTATCCCCAATGCGGCGTTCGACCATCGTTCGGAGGCCTCGCCATCGTGTAGCATGTTACCCGGACTCCAACCATGACCAGACGATTCCTATCTCCAGTTCTGCTGACGCTTTTATTCGCCGCCGCCGCTTCGGCTGAACTCCGCCTGCCGGTCATTTTCTCCGACCACATGATCCTGCAGCGCGGCGCTCCCGATCCGGTCTGGGGCTGGGCGGATGCCGGCAGCCGCGTCACCGTGCGCTTCGCCGGACAATCTCACTCGACCACGGCCGCTCCTGACGGCAGGTGGATGGTCCGCCTCGACGCTCTCGAAGCCAGCGCCGAACCCCGCGAGTTATCCGTGGAGGCGCAACGCGATGACGCGCCGGAGACCGTCCGCTTGCAAGACGTGGTGGTGGGCGAAGTCTGGCTCATGTCCGGCCAGTCCAACATGGAAATGCCCCTCCGAGGCTACGGCAATCAGCCGATCCTCGGCAGCAACGACGCCGTCGCTCACGCGACGAACCGCAATCTGCGCCTGTTTACCGTGCCCCATGTTGCGGCAGCCGAACCGGCATCCGATGTCGTCGGACGATGGGAAACGTCCTCCCCATCCGCCGCCCTTGATTTCAGCGCGGTCGGTCACACGTTCATTACCTATCTCGAAGAAGTGCTCAATGTACCCGTGGGCGGCATCGACAGCTCGTGGGGCGGCACGCCGGTTCAGGCCTGGACCGAGCGCTCCATCCTCGCCGCGGTGGATGGCGTCGACCTCACCCGCGTGCGTGAGCGCGACCAAGACAAGCCCGAGTACCTGTACAACGGCATGATCCATCCGCTCGCGCCCTACGGAATCCGCGGCGCTCTTTGGTATCAGGGCGAGTCAAACGTCGGCGAAGCGCATCTCTACGAGGGCATGTTCTCGGCGATGATCAAGAACTGGCGCGACCGCTTCGGCCGCGGCGACTTCCCGTTCTACTTCGTGCAGATCGCGCCCTACGAGTACGGCCAGAACAACTCCGCCTATCTGCGCGAAGCGCAGCTCAAGACGATGCTCAACGTGCCCAACACCGGCATGGCCTCCACGATGGACATTGGCCTGGCGCGCAACATCCACCCGCCCGAAAAGATCGTGGTCGGCAAGCGTCTCGCCTATTGGGCGTTGGCCAACACCTATGGCATGGAAGGGATTCGCTACGCCGGGCCGATCTACCGCGAAATGAGCGTCGAGGGAGGCGCCGCGGTGGTGCGATTTGACCATGCGCCGGACGGCCTCGCCACCTCGGGCGCCGAGTTGACCGGCTTCACTGTGGCCGGAGACGACAAGGTTTTCCATTTGGCTGAAGCGCGCATCGTGCGCGGCGGCGCCGTACGGGTCTCAAGCCCGGCCGTTCCGAATCCCGTCGCCGTGCGCTACGCCTGGCAGAACTGGATCGTCGGCTCGCTCTTCGATAATGCAGGCTTGCCTGCCTCATCCTTCCGCACCGATGAGTGGTAAGGCTTAGCGCTTGCCGGCGCGGACGCGAATCGTCTGCTCCGCGAGAAAGTCAATTTTGGTGTGGTCTCGCTCCGGGTCGCTTGACAAGACAATCACCCCGCCGCGCGGCTGGTAGCCGCGCCAAGCGTTGTCGCCGATCTTGACTTCATAGCGCTGCTTGTCGTCCATCCCGAGCAGATAAATGTGCTGCCCATACGCGGGGTTGCCTTCCAAGATCTTGGCCTGGAATTTCGCGTCCTCCTGCGGCAGCGCGATCGCGAAACCGGGGAAGGAGATAGCTTCCCCTCGCTTCTCCGGCTCCACCGGCGTTAGCGCTCCGTCCTCGTAGCGCAGCAACGCGCCGTCGAAAAATCCGAGCCACATGCCGTCTTTGCCCCAGCCGCTTCTGGCGAAGAACCGTCCGCGCGTCGGGTCGTACGCCGATTGAGGCCCCGAGGTCGGACTCAAACCCGGCAGATAAGGATTCAGCCACAAGAACTCATACGGCGCCCCGTAACCGCCGCGCAGGGTATACGCATCGCTGCGCAGCCAGCCCTGCAGAAACTGGGAGCTTCGCGACCGCGAATCGTAGGCGACCAGCGTCATTTCCGCCACGCGGCCCACGATCGCTTCGGTTTCCACATCCGATCCCGCCGGCGCCACCGACGGACGATGCACCCGCCCTTCCTTCGTCTCGATGTCGTCGGGCAGGTAGCTCAGGATGCGCGCGAGGGCTACGTCGCGAAACGCTTGGGGAGTCTCGCTCCATAAGTCGCGGTCCAGGTTGTGCCGCACAGCGACGCAAATCTCCAATGCCGCCTGCAGTTCTTCCGCCCGGTCCGCTATCTCGCCCGCTTCCATCTGGGGAATCAGCTTGGCCTTCCAGTGCTGGCTGAGTAACTTTCCAGTCGCTGCTTCCGCGCCCGGCCACGTCCCCGATACGGCGATGGACGCCAGCAGCGCATCTCGCGTGCGCAACAAGTTCAATTCGTCCGCATTCGCCGCCGCCGTGATCGCCGTCGCCAACCCACCCGCGATCTTCGCCCGCTCTTCCTCGTTGAGCAGCGGTTGGCACCAATCGAAGACCAGCGCGCCCTG
>CAMPKL010000500.1 GCA_946887065.1 uncultured Bryobacterales bacterium | reverse complement strand
GAAGCCGGTTAAGCGCAATCCGCTCCTCGTGGCCATCCCCTCTATTCAAGGGGCTCTCCATCGCTAGCCCTGGTGTCGCTGCGGCATCGAACTGTCGCCTTAACCCTCGTTTCGGCGTGTAATTAGCACACTCCCTAACACAGTCGATAAGAGAAGGCCGATTCTGTTTGTCTTCTCAAGCTGTTAGCAGATGGGCAATCTGTCTCATAACCTGAAGGTCGTAGGTTCAAATCCTACCCCCGCAACCAAATCTCTCAGTCCGATCAACGGCTTAGCTTCCAGCGGAAGCCGGCGATCTCCCCCAAAAGAGCTAGCACAGAGCTAACACATCTTGCACAGTTTCGCTGTGCGTGATAGGGTTTGCCGTCCTTGAGGTGAACAACGATGTAGGAACGCCATGTCCGGCCACGCCGTCCTTGCAGGGAAAGTCCAGGTCTACAAGCGGCCAAACAGCCGCTACTGGCAGTGCTCGGCCTCGATCGAGGGCCGTCAGCACCGCGCCTCGACCAAACAAGAGAGCCTGGCCCAGGCGAAGGATTTCGCCGAGGACTGGTTCCTCACCTTGCTCGGCAAGGCTCGCGCTGGGCTGTTGACGCGAGAGAGAACCTTCGCCCAGGCGGCCGATCAGTTTCTCAACGAATACGAAATCATCACCGAGGGCCACCGCAGCCCTCGTTGGGTCAAGAGCCATGAAGGGCGCTTGCGCCTGCATCTGACGCCGTTCTTCGGCGCCCTGGGTCTGTCCGAAGTGACGGCCGGGAAGGTGCAGGAATACCGCGTTTACCGCGCCCGCAATCCTTACGTGCGTCCGGGGCAGAAAGCGGAGACGGTCAAGCCGCCGTCCCGCAGCACGATTCACGACGAGATCGTCACCATCCGGCAGGTGCTCAAGACCGCCATCCGCCACGGTTGGCTGACGCATCTGCCCGATCTCTCGCCCCCTTATAAGACGCAAGGCAAGATCGTGCGGCGGCCCTGGTTTAGCCCCGAGGAATACAAGACGCTGTACGAGGCGACGCGCGCCTACGCCCGCAAGCCCTTTCACGAGCGCGACCGCTGGAACGCAGAACAGGTACATGACCTGGTTCTGTTTCTTGCGAACACGGGTTTGAGGCCGGATGAAGCAAAGAATCTCCAGCACCGCGACGTGAGCGTGATCGAGGACGAGGCCACCGGGGAGCAGATCCTGCAGATCGAGGTGCGCGGTAAACGCGGCATCGGTTACTGCAAGAGCATGCCGGGAGCGGTCAAGCCCTACAAGCGCTTGCTCGGGCGGGCCAAGCCTCAACCGGCTCCGACGGGCGATGAGGACGATAGCGAGACGGAACCGCCGAAGCAGTATCCGGAGCCGACGGATCCCTTATTCCCAGGCAACCACATCAAGCTGTTCAACGGCGTGCTGCGCCGGGCGAACCTCAAGTTTGATCGCGACGGCAATCGGCGCACGGCCTATAGTCTGCGCCATACCTATATCTGCCTGCGATTGATGGAAGGGGCTGACATCTATCAGATCGCCAAGAACTGCAGAACCAGCGTGGAGATGATCGAGAAGTTCTACGCCTCGCATATCGCCAACTCCCTCGATGCGGCGGCGATCAACGTGCGCAAGCCAAAGCGCCCGAAGTCTGACGAGCGCCAGGGATCAGAAACCCAGCCGGGCTGAGGCGACCAGATTACGTGTCGGAGGTTTCTGCCGCACCACCGCTGATCGGCGGGCCGCGGGCGGTGCTATCCCTGAGACAGGGCAATCCACATGATCCTCATCGGCTTCTCGTTGTTGTTCTTGGTGATCGGCGTTTGGGAGCACGGGCGCAAGTTGACCATCTTCTTGTTCTTGCTGCTGCTCGGTTGCGGCGTTTGGGATATCGCTCATCCCGAGGCGACCGTTCTTGCTTCGCTGGGCGCTCTTTGGCGCTGAGGCTATTCGCGTTCGGAGGCGGCGAGGCGGCGCTATCACCATCCGCCGGCCAAAGATTCTGATTGACCGCAAGTCGTCGACCAGGTTTCCAGAGATCCGTTTCACTGTTCGCGTGGAACAAAACGGCCGCTATGGGCGTCAGAGAACGCGGCAGAAGAAGCGTGATGAACAACAACAACCAAGTGATGGAAGCCCACACGCCCAGTTGGAGGTGATGACCCGTGCCCGAAGCGCAGTGCATAAGATATCCGGTAAAACCCGGTCGCCGCGAAATGCTGGTCAACTGGATCACCGGTCTTGAAGACCGCTCTGAAGAACTGGTGGAGGCTTTGACCGAAGCGGGAGTCGTTGCCGAAGCGGTTTTTCTGGAGAAGTCGGCCAAAGGCGACTACGTCCTGATTTACACAAGCGCCCAGGACTTGCGAGCGGGGATTGAAAAATTATCCAACTCCAAGCTCTCGCTGGTTCAGGAATTCAATCAAGTCCTGGACGAAAGCGTCGATTTGGAGAATGCGGTCTCGCTGGAGCTCATCTATCACACTCCTTAATGTGGGGATTTCGCCACGAAGCCGCGCGCGGTAACTCCGTCAAAATGCGCTGCCTTATCTCTGGGACTCTATGGACGCGGCGTTTGTCGAAGTCTGCTGAAACCGGTCAGAACGCTGCCTCAGGCTGCAACTTCCGATCGGGTCATGCTCCCGCCGGGGGCAACTTTCTTCGGTCGGCGTGCTCGAAAGCCGAAGCCATGCGCTCGATCTCGGGTTTCGAGAGGCCGAGTTCCGCGGCCTCGCTTCGCCAGGCCGCCGTCGCCGCCGCCGTTTCGGCCGCCACAGCGCGCGCTTCGGCCGGTCTTAGTCCGAAATACTCCGCCACTTCCATGGCCAGATCGAGGGATGCGGTGCCGTCGTCCTCGGTGATGTTGGTCGTGAGCACACGCGGCTTGACATCGACAGGCACCGGGTTGAGATCGTAGGCGGGGGACAACCGCCAGCCCGTCTGTCCTTCATAGAGGAAGCCGTGATTGCGCAGGTGGTCGTCCGTGTTTGAGATCAACACGCTGAAAACGATCCGGCGCCACAGCGCCGCCATGTCCTGCTTGGGCGCTGCGCCGTGTTGCCGCAGCGCGTCGACGAACTCCAGATAACTGCGGGTCTCGTTGTCCTTGGCTCCGAGCATGCTCATCGCCGACAGAAAGGGAATTCTCGCAGTCCCCTCGCGGTCGAAGCGGCGCAGCAGCAGCACAGGACGGCCATCGACGGTTTCGATGCGCCATTCGGGCACGGCGAGGCCGGCTACTCGTGCGAGGCTCAACGCCACGGCTTCCCACAGGACGACGTTGATCTCGTCTCCCCTGTTCGGGAATTTAGCGATGGCCAGGCGCCCGTCCCGGTCCCGGACCGAGGCCTTAGGACGCGCGCCGCCGAGCGAGGAGCCGGGCGCGAGAAGGAGTCGCAAGTCTTCGTCGTCTTCAGAATCATCGGCGATGTGATCGGCTGCCGAGAGCAAACGCGGAAGCTCCAGCAGGGGCGGGACCTTCCGGGCGCTGTAGGGAGCGAGGAACGGCCCGCCTGGTTCGGCGGCGAAGCGCAAAGCGCCTTGTCTGGCCTCATCGTCCACCAGCAACAAATAGTCGATCTCGCGCAGCGTGCGCGGGGTGGTCTTTTCCTTTGCCGCGCGGCGGCGCTCTGCGCGGCGCATCAACACGCGCCCCCAACGGTCGGGAGCAGAATCCCCGATGGCCCCGAACAGCGGTTTGTCGGAAGCCGTATGGTACGGCCCCGGTCCCAAACCCAGAGCTGGTT
>CAMPKL010000499.1 GCA_946887065.1 uncultured Bryobacterales bacterium | reverse complement strand
TATTGTTTTTCGATGGTTGGGCGAAGGAGCACGATCCGAATACCGCGTTCGGCGACACAGTCGAACCGCTGCCTTTCCATCAGATGTCGGGCTATCCTTATGGGCAGTCCGAGTCCTTTCCCGATGAGGCGCGGCGCGAGATCAGTCCCTTGACGAGACGCCACGCCCTGCGGCTGAATCGACCGCTCTATTCACAATGAACAAGTTCCTGCTTGGCGCCTTTGCGGTATTCGTCTCGATATGCTGTAGCAACCGCGCGACGGAGCGGACGCAAGCGTCCGGTACCCCGGAGACGCCGGTCATATTCACGGAAGTCGCCTCCCAAGCCGGCATCGATTTTGTCCACGACAACGGCGCTACCGGTAAAAAATGGCTCCCCGAGACCTTGGGCTCCGGCGTGGCCTTCGTCGACTACGACGCCGACGGTTACCCGGATCTATTCTTCGTCAACAGCGGCCCGTTCGACGCCAAACCAGGCGCGCCGACCTCGAAGCTTTACCACAACAACCAAGACGGCACTTTCAGCGACGTCACCAAGACGTCCGGACTCGCCGTTCCGATGTACGGCATGGGCGTCGCCTTCGGCGATTACGACAACGACGGCTTCGATGATCTCTATGTCACCGCTATGGACGGAGACCATCTATTCCACAATTCCGGCAAAGGAACATTCGAGGACGTCACCACGCAAGCCGGAATCAACAACGCCAACTTCGGCACGAGCGTCGCGTTTCTCGACTACGACAAGGACGGCCTGCTCGATATCTTGGTCAACAACTACGTGCAGTGGAGCCCCGAGTCCGACATTTGGTGCACGCTCGACGGCGACAGCAAGTCCTACTGCACGCCCGAGTCCTACGTCGGCAATCCTTCGCGCTTGTACAAGAACCTCGGCGGCGGCAAGTTCAATGACGTCGCCGCTGTCGCCGGCATTGCAAACGCTTCCAGCAAGGCTCTCGGCGCGGCCATACTCGACGTCAACAGCGACGGCTGGCCCGATATCTTCCAAGCTAACGACACCGAGCCGAACAAGCTCTACGTCAACAAGCGGGACGGCACGTTCGAAGACATCGGCCTCACCGCCGGCGTCGCCTTTGCCGAAGACGGCAAAGCGCGCGGCGCGATGGGCGTGGACGCCGCCGACTATGACCGCTCCGGCCGTTCTCACTTAGTTGTCGGCAATTTCTCCAACGAGATGGTTAACCTGTTCCACAACGAAGGTACTGGTCTATTCGTGGACGATGCACCAAACAGCGAAATAGGCCGCGAGAGCCTACTCTCTTTGACCTTCGGCATGTTTTTCTTCGACTACGATCTCGACGGTTGGCAGGATATCCTGGCCGCCAACGGCCATCTCGACGAAGCGATCAACAGCGTCCAGCCGCGCGTATTGTTCGCTCAGCCGCCGCAAGTCTTCCGCAATATCGAAGGCGGCCGCTTTCAACTGGCCAATGCGAAGCTCGGCGCCGACTTACCGCAACCCGTGGTCGCTCGCGGCGCCGCTTACGCCGACTACGATCGCGACGGCGACCTCGACGTCGTGCTCTCCATCAACAATGGTCCCGCCAGACTCTTCCGCAACGACGGCGGCAATGCCAATTCCTACCTGGCGATCCGGCTCGTCGGCGAGCGTTCCAACCGCGACGGCTTCGGCGCGACCGTCAAGCTCACCAGCGCATCCGGTACGCAAACCCAAGCCGCCCGCAGCGGCTCCAGCTACTGCTCGCAGAGCGAATCTACCTTGACGTTCGGATTGGGCGGCGACGACGCAGCGCAGCAGATCGAGGTCCTCTGGCCTAGCGGACAGAGGCAGTCCTTCGACAACATCGCCGCCGGCCGCAGAATCACCATTCACGAGACAAACGGCATCGCGAACTAGGCCCCAACCAGCGCCAGAAACCGTCTAGCAATCTTCTCCGCGACATCCCGCACCTTCGCGGCCCCGTCTCTCTTCTGAACCAGGCCATGGGATGCTCCCGCGAACAGCTCCAACTCTGTTGGAACCTGGAGCAGCTTCATCGCAGCCCGCATCTCTTCCTCGGACCCGAACACGTCCTTAGTGCCATGCGCAAACAGCACCGGCGCTCGAATGGCCGCCAGATGATCGGTGCGCGGCGACTCGGGCTTCCCCGGCGGATGCAGCGGATACGAGAGCAGCAGCAAGCCAGCCGCAACCTCCGGCTTCTCGGCGGCCAGCATGGAAGCCTGCCGTCCGCCGTAAGAGGAGCCGCCCAGGTACACGGGCCCCCCCGTTTTTTCGCGTAACGACGCCGCGGCGCGCTCCAGGCCCGTGCGGTCCATGGCCGCGCCGGAAGGCGATGGCGGACCGCTCGGCCGCTTCTGCCTGTAGGGCAAATCGCAGCGCAGGGCCGCTATGCCTTTCTCGGCAAAGACGTCGCAGAGCGCGACCAATAACGCCGATTCACAATTCCCGCCGGCGCCATGCGTCAGCACAATCCCGGCCTTCGCTTTCTTTGCCGGCTGATGCAGCCAACCTCGCACCGCCGGCGGCTCCGTAAAGTCCTTGTTCCAGGCGATCATTTTCGTCAACTCCAAAGCTTGCGGTAATGCTCCCCGACCTTGTCGAGAGAATGTTCACGCAACACATGCTGTCGAGCCAACTCGCCCATCGCCAAGCGCAACTCCGGCCGCAGCGTCAGCACGCGCAGCGCTTCTCGGATCACCAATGGCTCATTGATTCCCGGCTCAATCTTCAACACCGAGTTATCCGGCAGGTCGGCATTCTCGTCGCAATCCGTCACCAGCACCGGCTTGCCGGCAGCCATCAACTTCATCACGAAGCCCGAAGTCTCGCCGGCCGTCGGCCAACGCAGGTTCACGCAAACGTCCGTCGCCGCCACCAGCCGGGCCAATTCTTGGTCGGGCACATGCGGCAGGCGAATCGTTTCCGTCTTCTGCATCAAGCCTTCCAGCGATGCCTCGTAGGTCGGCGAAACGAAGTCGCCCGCAATTAGAATCCGATGCGGCGTATCCAGCCCTTCCGCCGCCAGCAACATCGACTGCAAGCGCTTCGGCGGCCGGTGATAGCCAAAGCTGGAAATTAGAATCCCGCCCTCCGGTACCCGGAAACGCCGCCGGACCGATGCGATTTCCTCCGCCGTAAACGCCTGGGCTGGTTCGATGTAGTGCGGGATCTGCACGACCTCGACTTCGGGATTCGCTTCGCGGGCGCGCGCCGCGGCCCCGGGATTGTGCACGACGATCTTCTCCGCCTTCTCCAACACACGCCGCAGCAGCGGATGCCCAAAGTACAACTCTTCCGACGGAGCTTGCGAACGTCTCTCCCACATTTGCCCAGCCAGCACCCGAGCCCACTCGCCGTAGTTGTAAACAAACTCTTCGACGTAAGCTGCGCGATCCAGCCGGCTCAACAACAGGTGATGCACCGTCGCGTCGTGCAATTCAACAATGCCGGGGACGCGCAGCGCCGCCTCATAGGCCCCGTCGTGCAGCCGATTATTGCCGACCTGATAGAGACGCACGTCGTAGTCCTGCAGCTTCAGCGCGCTCATCGACTCCGACGCATCAACGAAGTCGCGGCGCCGCAGCTCCCCAACAATGCTGGCTGAGTATTCGGCAACGCCGGTCGGCGAAGGCGGCAGCGGCGATACGAAAGCCAATCTCATAGGGCGTTTCTGGCTCCGAATAACGCCGTGCCCACGCGCACCAGGGTCGCCCCTTCCTCAATCGCAACTTCCA
>CAMPKL010000498.1 GCA_946887065.1 uncultured Bryobacterales bacterium | reverse complement strand
GCCGCACGGGCCGCGCCGAATTGACGGGCAAAGCCTACACTTTCGTCGCAGGCACCGAACTAGCGGCCGTGCATGCGATCGAGAGACTGATCAAGCAGAAGATCGAGCGCCGCAAGATCCCCGTGCTAGATGAGGCCTCCTTGCCGGCGCCTCCGCCGCGGCCGAAGGTTGCCGCGGCTCCTCCCATTGAGGAGAAGACGCAGGCCGAAGACGGCGGACGGGAAAACGGCCGCGTATTCCGCAAACGCTCCCGGAGCCGCCGCAGACCCACTGGCGGGTCCAGCGGACCGTCGACCGGCGGTCAGCACCGGCCCGAGTCGGGCGCACGGCCCCGCAGCGCAGGATCAGGCCGCAGACGGCCAGCCAAGAAGGCCAACTAACAGACGAAGCCCCGCCGGAAACGGCGGGGCTTTTCACTTACTGGATGTAGCCGAGGCTGCGCAAGCGGTCGGCTTCGTCCGGCGACATCGCTTCGGGCGAAGCATCCGTCGGCAACTGGTTCTGTTGGACCATGTTGTGCCACGTCTGCAGTTCGGTCTTGAGCTTCTCCAACATTTCGGGGTTGGCGGCGGCGATGTCGTTGAGGTCCTTGGGATCGGCGGCGTGATCATAAAGTTCGAACTCCGGTTTCTCGCCGCGGCCTTTGACGTTGTGCACGATCTTGAAACCGTGGGCGATAAGGCCGTAGGATTCGAAGTCCTTGGGGTTTTCGCCGTCCGGGTGCGAATTCTTTTCGGTGACTGCCGCTTCCGGCGCCCAACCCTTCTGCGCCGCCGAGGCCAGGACGTCGCCTCCCTCTTGGGTCGCCGCGATAAGCGGCGCCAGGCTCTGCCCTTGCGCATACTCGGGGAGTTCGAGGCCGCTGAGGTCAAGCAGCGTGGGCATCAAATCGATATTGCGCACGGTTTCCTTGACCTGCACGCCCGCCGGGACCACGCCAGGGCGATAGAGCACGAGCGGCACTTGGTTCAGTTCGGCATACGTGGTGTGGCCATGCCACATGCCGCCGTGCTCCTGAAACTCGTCTCCGTGATCGGAAACGAAGGCGAAGAGTATGTCGTCCTTGAGCCCGAGCTCTTCGAGGCGTTGCATGAAACGGCCCAGTTCCGCGTCCATGCCGCGGATCGAGCCGTCGTACCAGCCTTCCTCGTACTTGACCCATTCCTTGGGGTCGACGCCCGCCTTTTCGAGATCCTCGCGATGGGGCAAGCTGCCGCTCCGGCGGAGGTCCTTAATGGCTTTGGCGCGGTCGGCCTCGTGCTTCTCCTTGCCCGCGGCGTCGGCCCACGCCGTGTTGTAGCGCGGGCGCGGCTCGTAACGCGCGTGGGGATCGAAGACGTGCAGATACATGAAGAACGGCGTGTCCTGATGGCGTTCGATCCAGCCGGTTGCCCGGTCGACGTACTCGCGCGCTGTCTTCGAACCATAGTCGGGCTCGCGATTGATGGAAGCGGCTTCGTGCAGTTCCTCATAGCCTTGATGCAAATTCGACAATTTGCCGGTGAAGGCGACCGACGAGAACGACACGGTGGCGTAGCCCGCCGCGCGATAGACCTCGGCAATGGTGGTGGCCGAAGCCGAGAGGCGGTCTTGAGTGCCCATGACACGCGTGGACGAAGGGTAAAGCGAGGTCAACAACGAAGGCGCCGAAGCCTTGGTCCAAACCGCTTGCGAGACGTTGTCCAGGAAAACGGTTCCCTCGGCGGCGATGCGCGCCAAGTTGGGAGACGTATCCCGTCCGTAGCCGTAGGCGCTCAGATGATCGCGGCGCAGCGTGTCGCACATGAGAAATATGACGCTCTTGGGTGGGCGCACGCCTCCCAACGACTCGCCGGGAGTCTTGGTCACTTGTGCGGCAGCATTTCGGACGCGCACGACTGGGCTGCCCCAAAAGCCTGTGCGGAACTCCTCGTCGGCGTCGAGGTAGAGCTCCAGCTTGCGGCGTCCGGTTCGGCCGCTGAGATCAATGGACGCATCCTCCCAGCGATGCGGCGTGGTAATCGTGCGGTTGAGCAGCGTCTCGCGATTCTCCCCAGCGATCTCGTCGATGCGAAAGGTAACCGGCTGGTCGCCGACCGCCCCCACGTGCAGATCGAGCCAGGAATTCCCCGGGATATCCAGTTCCACCACGAAGCGTTCGGGCGAGCGCATCGAAATGGATTCGCGGAAGATGTTGCTCAGGCCTTGCCAGCCGACGCCGGTAGGCGCTTCAGCGCTGTGATCCCCCTGCGAGATGAGCCGCACGGACTCGATCTCGAAGGTTGCCCCGGCGGTATCGGTCGGGCGGATGGCCAGAGCCTTGACCGAACCGAGCGAGGAGACGCCGGAGCTGGTCATGGTCAGCGTTTGAAACTCCTCGCCGGGCTTGAGCGCGGCCTGAAACGCCGGTGTCGCTTCGCGCATGGTCTTGGCGGCGGCTTCGTCCACGGTCACTTCGGGGTTGTTCCGGGTGAAGGCAATGGCCCTGGCGCCGCCGCTGGCACGCTGCCGCACCTCGATGGCGAAGAGCGTATCCTTGGCATCGAGCGTCGCCGGCGCCGGGACGTAGATGACGGCGACATCGGAGGTCGAGCGGCCGGTTAGCTTGCCGTCGACGAGCTTGAGATCCGCTACGCCGTAAGCGGCCGACCAGCCCTGAAGTCCTTCGCCCGCGGCGAAGTCCCAAGAGGCGGATGCGGGCGGCGCGGCGGCGGACGGGGCGCCTTGAACCATGTCAGCGGAGAACAAGTCCACTAAGCGTAGGGCGACGACCTCAGAAGAACTTCCTCCGCAAGCGGCCAACAGGGCGGCTCCTAAACTGACCAGAACTCCCGGAGCATTCCTCGACATTGACTATCTCCCTATAACTCGAAGATTCGAATCTGACAGAGAGTAGCCATTCCCGCCGTCTGGCGGCAAGCCATTCAGCACGGCGCAGGTGATATGATGAACGCCGCTAATTGGAAGGAGCCGACGATGAGAAAGATCTCGATGTTGCTGTGTGTTCTCGCCCTTTCCGCGCTGCCGTTGTGCGCCGCCGCCGAGGACGATGTGCTCAACGCGGAAAAAGAGTGGGCCGCGATGGTTGTGGCCGGCCACTTCGATCACGTGGCGAGCCTGCTGGACGACACCCTGATTTACGCCCATTCCACCGGAATCGTCGAAAGCAAGAACGAGTATCTGGGCAAGCTCCGCTCGGGGGCGCAGAAGTACACCGCGATCAACCACGAGAAGACGACGGTTCGAGTTCACGGCGACGCCGCCGTGGTGCATTCGATCGGCAGAATGATCGGCACCAACGCCGCCGGACCCTTCAACAACCACTTGATGATCATGCACACCTGGATCAAGAGCGGCGGCAAATGGCTCCTGGCGGCTCATCAGACTACCCAACTCGCCGAATAACGAAGCCCGAATTGCTAGGCTGGAAGCTCTCGTATGAGCTCCCAGAAAACTCCCATCACGGTCGCCTACGGCGACGGCATCGGCCCTGAGATCATGGCAGCGGTGCGGCAAGTGCTGGACGCGGCCGGCGCACAGATTGACTACGAGGAGATCGAAGTCGGCCAGCGCGTCTACGACCGGGGATTCTCGTCAGGGATCGAGCCGGCCAGCTGGGAGTCCCTGCGCCGGACGGGCGTACTGCTCAAGGCCCCGATCACCACGCCTCAGGGAAAAGGGGTCAAGAGTCTCAACGTCACCATCCGCAAGACGCTTGGGCTTTTCGCCAACGTCAGACCGACCCGCAGT
>CAMPKL010000497.1 GCA_946887065.1 uncultured Bryobacterales bacterium | reverse complement strand
GGCCAGGGTGACGCGGCCAGCTTCTTCGGCACGCAGTCGGTCAGCTTGGACCCAGTGTTTTTCGCCAACACCGACTGGGGCCACACATCGAACCCCCAGGCTTCCAACTTTGTGGTCGGCTCCAACGTGCTGATTTTGGAGGATTCCACCAGCAGTTTGGGCGTTCGGCAGGGCTTTGTCACCGGCGCGACGGCCTCGTTGGTCTACGCGAACCGTCATTCGGACTCCAGCTCGATTAATGCCAACCTGAATCCCACCAACCGAGCCAACCTTACGCTGAGTTTCGACCAGCCCTTGATGCGAGGCTTCGGCAGACAGGTAAACACGCGAAACATCATCGTCGCTCGGCGCAACCAAGAGATCACCGACCTGGCCTTCAAGGCGCAGGTGCAAGAGGTTGTCACGCGCGTCACCAATCTCTACTGGGATCTGGTCAGCCTCCGCGCTGCCGCGGCATCGGCGCGCGAGTCGCTGGAACTGGCTCAAACGCTGTATGAAGACAACAGGCGCCGCGTCGAAATCGGCACTTTGGCCGCGATCGAAGTGGTTCGGGCGGAAGCGGAAGTCGCCGCGCGCGAAGAAGAAGTGACCATTGCCGAAACGCGGGTTCGCCTCCAGGAAACTCTGTTCAAGAACGCCATCAGCGTCAACGGCATGTCGTCGCCTTCGCTGTCCAGTTCACGCATCATGCCCACCGATTCGATACAAGTGCCGACGAATGAGCAACTCGGGCCGGCCGAAGAGCTGATGCAGATGGCCCTGGCCGCGCGCCCGGATATCGCTCAGACCCGCCTGCAACTCGGCAACATTGACATTAACTTGAAGGCCATTCGCAACGCCCGTCTGCCGAATCTCACCCTCAGCGTCGATCTCACGAACAACGGACTTGCGGGTCAGATCAATCCCAACTTCAGCGGCAACCAGATTCCTTCCATCTTCTTTGTGGGCGGCCCCGGCACGGCTCTCGACCAGATCTTCAGCCGCAACTTTCCGGACTACCGGGTGGGCCTCAACCTCAGCGTGCCGCTGCGCAACCGGCAAGCCCAAGCCGACCTGGCCGCTACGTTGCTCCAGAAACGGCAGGCTGAGATTGGGCTGGTTCAGACGTCTAACTCGATCCGGCTAGAAGTGCAGAACGCGATCATCGGCGTCGAGCAGGCTCGCGCACGCTACAACTCGGCGAGCAAGACGGTCGCCCTCCAGCAGCGAACTTTGGAGGCCGAACAGAAGAAATTCGACCTCGGCGCTTCGACGATCTTCTTGGTGGTGCAGGCTCAGCGTGATTTGGCGATCGCCCGCTCCCAACAGATCGCGGCGCAAAATAGCTACGTGGTCGCTCGCACGGCCCTCGATCAAGCGACCGGCCGCATCCTGGAGGCTCACAACATCTCTCTCGAAGAGGCGGTCGAAGGAGTAGTGAGGCGCCCGGCTAGCCCGATTCCGGCGAACTGACGCTGCAAAGCTGCACGCGGCGCTGTTGCGGGGCCGCCCTCCCGTCGCGCCGCCCTAGCGCCTGCGGGACCCCCGAGACAGTCGCCCTCTGCCGGCGGACGTCTGTTCCGTGAAGAACTACACTGGGTCCTTGCAGATGCCGCGCTCGATCGACAAGCCCTGGGTGTGGGCATCGCTTTCGATCGTTTTCGTACTCGCTTGGCAGAGCCTGACCGTCCATGCGAACTACGACGGCAATTGGACGGGTCTGTTCCGCACGGGCAGCGCACAGGCGGTTCCCGCCGACCTTCTGGCCGACACGCACCGCAATGCCCATCCCCGAGGCTACGACGGGCAATTCTACCGTTTTCTCGCTCATGATCCGCTATTGCGGAATGGCACGGAGGCGTATCTGGACAGCCCGGCGTTGCGGGCGCGCCGAATGCTGGCGCCACTGCTTGCCTGGCTCCTGGCCGCGGGTCGGCCTGGAGTTATCGACGCCGCCTACATTCTGCTCGTGGCCGGCTCCATTTTCGCGGGCGTCTATTGGATGAGCCGAATCATGGCCCATCATGGGCGGAGTCCTGCCTGGGGTCTTTCCTTTCTCGCCGTTCCCGCGGTGCTGGTCGGCATCGACACGATGACGGTCGATGTGGTCTTGGCGGCCCTGATCGCCTGCTTCGCCTGGCAGGTCCAGACGGGCCGCCGGCGCTGGCTGTGGCTCACCGTGGCTGCCGCTCCCCTCGTGCGCGAAACAGGATTGGCTCTTGCGGCGGCCTGCGTCATCGCCGCTCTCAGCCGCCGGGAATGGCGCAACGCGGGCCTCTGGACGACTGCGGCTATCCCGATTCTTCTGTGGTCCGCCTATCTGCAAACCCTATTCCCCCAGACCGCGACCACCGCCAGCACGACGTTTCCCGTTTGGTACCTTCCCCGGATGCCTCCAGGCATCGCGTCGGCCTTTCTCGTTCAGGCACCCTACGCGAACCTGTCGGCGTCCGTGGGGGCGTTGGTCCGAGTCATGGACCGCGCCTGCTTGATCGCGGTCTTGACTGCTGCTGCGCTTGCCTTGCTTCAATTCCGCCTGGGCAGACAGCGCGAGACAACGCTGGTCATGTGCTCGTTTGCGGCCTTCGTACCGCTGCTGGGTCTGCCGGGTATCTGGATCCCTGTATATGGCTACTCCCGCCTTGTGTCGCCGTTGTTGTTGTTGCTGCTGACAACCTACGGCGCAAAATCGCGGGGGGCCGCCTTCGCCGCCGTACTTATCGTTTGTTTGGTAATCGATCTGCGAGTCTCGGCGGAGATGTTTACGCAGGTCTTGGGCGTTCTGAACTGGTTTGGCGGGCGCTAACTCTCCGCGAAGGCGTGCGGCGCTGCTGCCGCCTAGAGCTAGAACCGCCGAGCGCGGATCTAGCGCGGTACGATGACGCCATGCGGAGTTACCAATACGCACTTTTTCTGGCTCTGGCGTTGCTGACGGGTTGCGGCGGTACGACCGCCCCAACCCAGCAAGAGGCGGTCGCGTTCATCGAAGAAGCCGAGAGCAAGTCCAACGACTTATGGCACGAAATGGCGCAGGCGCAATGGATCGCCGCTAATTTCATCACCGAAGATTCGGAGGCCGTGTCAGCTGCGGCAACCCGGCGCGCCATCGAGTATGGCGTGACCCTGGCCAAACAGGCCGCGCGCTACGACGGAGTTGAGGTTCCCGAAGACGTCCGGCGAAAGCTCAATATGCTCAAGACCGGTCTCACCTTGGCGACGCCCGCCGATCCAGCCGAGAGCAAAGAGGCGACCGAGATCGCCGCGCGTATGGAAGGCATGTATGGGCGGGGCGAGTACTGCCCGGGCGACCCCAGGCCTTGTCTCGACGTCAACGACATCACGCGCATCATGGCCGAGAGCCGCGACAACGCCGAGTTGCTCGATGTGTGGAGAGGCTGGCGGACGATATCGCCGCCGATGCGTGACGATTACACGCGCTTCGTCGAACTCTCCAACAAAGGCGCCAGAGAGCTGGGATTCGCCGACACCGGGGCCATGTGGCGCTCGAAGTACGACATGCCCGCCGATGAATTCTCCGCGGAACTCGACCGGTTGTGGGAACAGGTGCGGCCCCTGTACTTGTCCCTCCACGCCTATGTGCGGACCAAGTTGCAAGAAAAATATGGAGCTGACGTCGTTCCGGCGGACGGTCCGATTCCGGCGCACTTGTTGGGCAACATTTGGGCCCAGGATTGGTCAAACGTCTATCCCTTGGTCGCACCGGCCGGAGCCGATCCCGGCTATGACCTGACGCGGATCCTCAAATC
>CAMPKL010000496.1 GCA_946887065.1 uncultured Bryobacterales bacterium | reverse complement strand
GGACGTACGTTTCAGTTCACTCTGAACCTGTTGTTCTGAGTCGGCGATAATGGTGAAACCCGTACGGGCGCGTAGCTCAGTTGGATAGAGCATCGGCCTTCTAAGCCGAGGGTCGCAGGTTCGAGTCCTGCCGCGCCTACCATTTTCTCTCCGGCATTTTGAAGGGTTAAAGCTTTGATTCTAAAGCTCTAACAAAACCGAAGCCGTAACCACTTCCGAAGGCTTTGACCGCTCCCCGCGAATCAGGCTTCAAAGAAAAACCGTTCAATCCCAGCCACCAAACCGCGGTGGCGCGGAAGCTCACATAGGGCCCTTGCTCGACGAATGAGGCGGTATGCCGACTACCGCTACCTATGTGATACTGTTACGGTTTGCGTAGGGGTCCGCGCACGTGAGTCAACTGAACGTATATCCGCGCCGCCTTCTGTGGTTAGGCGCTTTATTCGTGATTGTGGCCCTGGCGCTAGTTGCCCCGCTGTCGGCCGCGACCTTCTCGCGCCGAGTCCGTGCCGTCCATACCCGGAGCCAGCTTGGCCGAAGCGTTCAGACTTCGAGACTAGGCATTCCGGGCGATGCAGCGGAAAGCGGCGTCGAGGCCGTTTCTTCGGGCGCCTTATTGCGCACCACCGCTGATCAGGGCGCCGCGTCCGAAGACCATGCGTCTTTCGCCATCAACTCCCGCCTGGCGGGGATGGAATTCGCGGCGTTTGCGCACCTTGCCGTAGCGTTTCTTGTACCTGTCCCAACCCAGTTCCCCCCCTGCGTTTCGCCGCGCGGTCCCCCTAACTCCTAACCAAGAAGTACGCCTGATACGCGCCATCGCGGGAGCAATCTGCTTGCCCGCTCGCTTGGCCGCGAATGTCAGCAGGGCTACTTCCCCCCGACAAAACTGCGCTGGCGGCTTCAAACATGCCGCGCTGCGTCTCATTGACCTCAGACACTCGGAGGCTATTGTGTTCGCCCCGATGGAGGAGTTTGCAAGCCCGTTCTTTCATGACTCAACGAAGGGCGGACTGAACACTAGCGGGAATCTTTTTTCGACTACGGGCTGGGTGCTACTCCCATGAATATGACGCCGACAATGCAAGTTCCCAGGGGCACAATCGAGGGCCTGCGCACTTACTGGAAGGATGACCTGGTCTCAGGCTTTCTGGTATTTCTCATCGCCCTCCCGCTATGCCTCGGCATCGCCCTCGCTTGTGGATATCCGGCCATGGCCGGTATTTTCACCGCGATCATTGGCGGGGTCTTATCGACATTCATTAGCAATTCGGAGCTAACCATCAAAGGCCCCGCGGCGGGACTGATCGTCATCGCGATCGGATGCGTCACCGACTTCGGGTATACCGGGGGCACGGATCCCGCCGCGGACATGCAGGCGTATCGGCTTGCGCTGGGCGTCGGCGTCGCCGCCGGCTTGATTCAGATCTCATTCGGACTTTTCCGCGCGGGCATTCTCGGCGAATTCTTTCCCATAGCGGCGGTACACGGGCTGTTGGCGTCCATCGGCGTGATTATCATCGCTAAACAGTTCCCCGTGACATTGGGTTTGAGTTCGGAAGGGTCGCCGCTGGAACTGCTGGCGAGGATTCCCGAGTTCGTCATGTCCATGAATCCCTACGTGGCCGTGATCGGGGCCATCAGCTTGGCGGTGATGGTTGGGCACCCCTTCGTAAAGATCGGATTCATCAATAAGATACCAGCCCCGATGATCGTACTGCTGATCACGGTTCCGCTCGGCATGTACTTCGGGATGAGCCAGCCGCGTACGTATTCCTACGGCGGCAGCGAGTTTCCCTTGGGTCCGGAGTTTCTCGTCAATGTTCCGCTGAATATGTTTAGCGCCGTCGCGTTCCCCGACTTCTCGGGGGTGGCGACGATGATCGGCTTCAAATACATCGTGTTGTTCGCCTTAATCGGCAGCCTGGAGTCGCTGCTCAGCTCGAAGGCTATCGATCAGATTGATCCCTGGAAGCGACGGACCGACCAAGACCGTGATTTGCTCGCGGTTGGAATCGCCAACACCGCTGCGGCCTTCGTGGGCGGGCTGCCGATGATTTCAGAAATCGTCCGCAGCAAGGCGAACATCGACAACGGCGCGAAAACGCGGTTCGCGAACATGTTCCATGGCCTGTTTCTACTTGCGTTTGTCGCCTTGGCGCCGGCTCTGATCAATCAGATTCCTCTGGCGGCGCTCGGAGCGATGCTGGTCTTCACCGGATTTCGGCTGGCGTCTCCGAAAGAATTTGCACACATGTATCACGTCGGCCTCGAACAGTTGATCATTTTCGTGGCGACCATAATCGGCGTCCTGGCGACCGACCTTCTGGTAGGTATCGGGATCGGAATTTGCGTGAGAATTGTGATTCACCTGCTCTATCGCGTGCCTGTGCGCTCGCTTTTTCGGCTCAGCGCCAAAGTGGAGCGCGAGGCGCCGAAAAGCGCTAGGGTTACGGTTCAACACTCCGCGGTTTTCAGCACTTGGATTGGCTTGAGAAGGAAAATCGAGAGCGTCCGAGACGCCGAACGAGTTGTTGTCGACCTGTCTGGAGTGATGCTGGTCGATCACACGGTGATGAACAAGCTCGATGAAATGGAGCGGGAGTTCCAGGAACAAGGCTCTACGTTGGTCGTCGTAGGGCTGGACGAACACGAAAAAGTCGCGGACTATCCTACGGCGACTAGGATAAGGAGGAGCCGATGATGCAGACCGTGGGGGCCTCCACGCGCCCTGATGCTCGCACGATGTCCGGATCCGCGCAGTTGCTGTCTGCTGAGGAACGAGACCGCGTCCGGAATCAGGTCAAAGAAGCCTGCCAGCCGGTCGCACAGGTGTGGCCCTTGCGGACGTTCGCGTATCGCAGTCCGGTGCGCGGGTACGAATACCTCCCTTTTGACGAGGCCGTCCGAGCGGCGCGTCACACTCTCGGCGGCGCAGGCTATCTGCCGAACCATGAGTACCGCGGCTTCCATCAGGAAGGCCGCATCAAGGGCGAAAACATCGATCGAGCGCTGGCCCGAGTCGGGCCGCGCGTGGACCCAGACCAGGCCATCGCTGCCGGTTCGCGAAGAATCACAGCTTTGGATGTGTCGAGGATTCACCTCCTCTCTGAAATCGAAGCGCTGGAGCCCAGGCTGCTGGAGTGGACGCTGAAAGCTGAAGGCTTGATTAACCCGCTGACCAGCGAAGTCCAGAGCGGCGATTTATGGGGCGCTGTCGTGTCCGCGCTCGAAAAAGACGGGCCTTTTGTTGAGCGGCCGGAACCGGCCTCGGCCGAGCCGTTCTCCGGTTCGCGGACACTGGGCGACCGGCTCGACGCTAAGGCGCGCGCCTCGATCGTTGAGCAAGTGAACGGTCAGATGATCAAGTGGAGCGCGGCCTTTCTTGATGAAGGGCTAGCCGGCTGGGGCATGCCCGACCGGTCGCAAGGTTTCTACCGAAGCTGGCGGGAGCTTGCAGCACGCGACGCTTCGGGCCGGCTGCTCGGAATCCAAGGCTTTGGGACGAAAGTAAGAGCGCTGCCTGATGCGCCCGAGGATGCGGTCGCCTCATCCTTAACCGCGCTCGAGATACCAGAAGCGAGTTGGAAGGATTATCAATCGCGCCATTTCGCCCAATTGCCCGGTTGGACAGGGTTCGTGCGATGGCGCAGCGAGAATCCCGAGTATCCGAGCCAGCATGAATATCCAATCGACCTCGTGGAATATTTAGCCGTCCGGCTGTTTTACGAAGTGGAGTTGGTCAACGCGTTCTGC
>CAMPKL010000495.1 GCA_946887065.1 uncultured Bryobacterales bacterium | reverse complement strand
GGTATAAACACGAGGGCTCTGTCGAAACTCCGCTCAATCCTCAATCCCGAGGGCATCGGCCGGCGGAATCGTTTTCCCCTTCGAGACGAGCGACCCTTGGCTGTTGAGGCTCGACAGCCCTTCCGGCTTGCCGGGACGGCAACCCAGAAATCGGCAGTTGACTTCCGACATGTCGATAGCCGACAGTAATAGCTATCGAGAGCCGACATGTCGATTCCAAAACCTGAAGTGCCCTACGGGACGCTCGATCTTCTCATCCTCAAGACCCTGGACAGCTTAGGGCCGGCCCACGGCTATCGCATTGCGCGACGAATCGAACAGGTTTCCGAAGAGGCCCTGCAACTGAGCCAGGGCTCGGTGTATCCAGCTTTGATTCGTCTAGAGCAGGAAGGCTGGATCGGCGCCAAGTGGGGTATTTCGGAGACGAACCGCAAGGTTAAGTTCTACGCGCTGACGGCCGCCGGCAGAAGGCAGCTGCAGGTCGAAGTCGAGAAGTGGAATAGAACCACGGCGTTTGTCGCGCGCTTCTTGGAGGCCTCCCGATGAAGAGACTTCTCGCCTTGTTCCGACATCGCCGCCTCGACGCCGATCTTGAAGCGGAAATCGCCGCTCACCTCGAGCTTGCCGAGAAAGAAGGCATGGAACAGGGGTTAACCCCGTCGCAAGCTCGCCGCGCGGCACGTCTGAAGTTCGGAGGAATCGAGAACGTCAGGGAAGAACATCGCGACCGGCGCAGCTTTCGCTGGATCGAGTCGTTTTGGCGCGATCTCCGTCACGGATTCTCAACTGCCCTCCACGACCCGGGCTTCTCCTTCATCGCGATCAGCGTCCTCGCCCTGGGCATTGGCGCCAATACCGCGATGTTTAGTCTCGTCGACGCGACTATTCTTCGACCGCTGCCATTCCCGAACCCCGAGCAACTGGTGCGCGTCTGGGAAACTCCAGAGCCAGACCAAACCAACAGTTTCTCTACGCTTGACTTCCTCGATTGGAAGCGCCTCAACACGGTATTTGCAGGTCTTTCCGTCGAGAGGCAACTGGGCATGGCTCTAACCGGGGAGGGAGAACCGACGCGCCTAGTCGGCAGGTTGGTGTCGGCGGATTACTTCGACGTCTTTGGCGTCAAACCGGCAGTCGGCCGGACGTTTCTGCCTGGTGAGGATGAGCCCGGATCCGTCCCTGTCGTCGTGCTCACGAATTCGACTTGGCGGACCCACTTCGGCTCGGATCCCAGCGTCCTAAATCGCGAAGTCGAACTGGACGGTCAAGCCAACGCCGTCGTCGGCATCCTGCCGCCTGGTCCGTTTGATCGCGACGAGGCCGCTTTCTTCAAACCGATCATTTTCCGCCCCGATCAAATGAACCGCGGCTTTCATTGGCTCAACTCCGTCGCTCGCCTGAAACCTGGAATCACGCTGGAGCAAGCTCAAGAACAGATGTCGGCCATCGACGCCAGCCTGAACGACGTGACTCCCACCTGGAAGAAAGATTGGGGCATTGCGGTCGAGCCGTACGACAAGCGGCTGCTCGGCGACGGCATGCGCCGCTCGATTCAAGTGGCCTTCGGCGCGGTTGCCCTGGTGCTGCTGATCGCCTGCGCCAATGTCGCCAACCTGTTGCTCGCCAAAGGTTCAGCGCGCAAGCGCGAGATGGCCGTCCGCGCCGCGCTCGGCGCCAGCCGGGGCCGTCTCGTGAGCCAACTGCTCACCGAGAGCCTCGTGCTTTGCGTATTCGGCGCCATCGCCGGTATCGGGCTAGCTCAATTGTTGATAAACCTTGCCCTGCCGCTGGTAGCTGATTCGCTGCCTTTCACTGCCGAGGTCGGCCTCGATCTGCGCGTTCTGGGTTTTTCAGCAGCCGCGACGCTCGGGGTCTCTCTGTTAATCGGTTTGCTCCCTTCGCTGCAGACGTCATTCGCCAGGCTTTCGCAATCCATGAATCAAGGCTCGCGCGGCTCGTCGGCTTCGAGGGAAGGTCTGCGCCGGGCGATCGTCGTCGGAGAGGTAGCTCTATCGCTCGTCTTACTTTGCGGTTCATTGCTCCTTTTTAAGAGTTTGTTCAATCTGCAACAAGTCGACACAGGAGTCCGCGTAGGCGACGTGATTACGATGTCCGTTGATTTGCCGCCGTCAGCGTACTCTTCGCCCGACAGCGCACGCCGGTTCTATCTGCAGGTCGTCGACCGGCTGCAAGCCGCTCCCGGCGTGGAGTCGGCATCGTTGGCTTCGGACTTGCCGCTCGAAGGCGTCGACCAAGGCGAAGGCCTGAGCATACCGGGTAGGGAAGGCGGCGGCACGGTTCAGTACAAGCGAATCGATCCGAACTATCTCGCAACGCTCGAGATCCCGCTCTTGGCCGGCCGCGGCATCGAACAGCGCGACAGCGCCGACGCGCCGAAGGCCGCGCTCATCAATGAGGAACTCGCGGCCAGGCTGCTCAACGATCACGAACTGGATAATCCCGTCGGTCAAACAGTGAGCGTCTCCACTCCCAACTACGAAAACTCGGATGGCGAAGGAACGGAGTATCAGGTGGTCGGCATCGTACGCAGCGAGAGGACAGAGGAATTGGCCGCCGAGCAGCAGGCGGTGTTCTACGTTCCCCTACAACAGGTTCCCCAAATGGATGTGCGAATCCTTGTCCGAGCAGCCGGGACCGCTACGGCGGCAATGCCCGGCATACGGGAAGCGATCCGCCAAGTCGACCCGAACCTGCCCATTGGCGACATTCGCACGATGGAGCAGATACGCGACCGCAGCCTAAGCGGCGCGAAGCAACCGACTTGGGTCATTGGCGCCTTCGCCCTGGTTGCGGCATTGCTGGCCGCCCTCGGGCTCTATGGCGTCCTTGCTCACTCCGTCACGCAACAACGGCGCGAAATCGGCATCCGCATGGCGCTGGGCGCACGCTCAACCGACGTCCTGCAGCGGGTCCTGCGCAGTGGGCTGGTCTTGGTCGCCGTCGGCCTTGCCCTGGGCTTACTCGGAACCTTTGCCCTGACGCGCGTCGTTGAGAGCATGCTGTTCCAAGTCTCCGCCCTGGACCCAGTCGCGATAGCGGTCGCCTGCACTACGATGCTCGTCGTCGGCCTGCTCGCCGGCTTCGTCCCGGCCCGCCGCGCGGCCAACGTGCAACCGATGACGGTCCTCAGAGATGAGGGCTAGTGGCTTGAGAGCCAGGACGGCGGCACCTGAACGTCACCCGTCTTTCGTCAGCGATTGCCCGACCTGACTAGTGTTTCGCGTAAATTCAGAACGGACCGGGCGCAGGCAACGGCTTCTTGCCACGCCACTTGGTCCGGTTGACGGGCTTTCAACTGGGACACGGACCGCAGGAACCTTCGAATGGCCAGGAAACCCGCACGGGACACACGTCTCTTGTAGCGGAGTACGCAGGTTGTTGAGTTCAATTCGCGCAGGAGGAGATCTCTGAACGCCAAACAGTCGGTTTCGCCTTCTCCCGGCGTTTCGGAATTGACCAGGCGATTGCTGTTTACGGCCCGCTCACAACATCGCAGTAGTTCAGGAAGCCATTCGTCGAACGGCATCGCGGGCTGTCTTGCCATTGACCTTTCAACAATCGGCCTCAGCATAAGCTCGGTCAAGAAAGCTAGCGGATCACGCAAGAATCGCAGGATCGGCCAAGAGAAAATGTTTTCGGGCCGCAAGGCCCAATGCACCGCCGTGTAGGTCGTGCTGAGTAGGAACATTGCTGCCACTGCCCGCCAGGCGGCCGACCGATCGAGCGTCACATAGAAGTAT
>CAMPKL010000494.1 GCA_946887065.1 uncultured Bryobacterales bacterium | reverse complement strand
CTGACGCTCGAAATCAAGCGCGCCCGTGAAGCTTCACAAGTCGTTATCGTCACCGGCGGTTTGGGTCCCACGCTGGACGATCTCACCCGCGAGTGCGCGGCGGAAGCCACAGGCAGGGATCTGATTTTTCGCGAAGAGGTCGTCGGCTGGATCGCCCAACGCTTCGCATCTTTCGGACGCGAGCCGACTGAAAACAACAAGCGCCAGGCATTCTTGCTCAGCGGCGCCGAACTGTTGCGCAACCCCAACGGCACGGCCCCAGGACAATATCTGCAGGATGGCCAGAACGTCTTGATGCTGCTGCCGGGGCCTCCACGAGAGCTGAAGCCGCTATTCGTCAGCGAGTGCGAGCCGCGCCTCGATCAGTTGCCGTCGCCCTGGCAGTACTACACCGCATCGCTGCGCATTTCCGGTCTCGGCGAATCCGACGTTGATCACCGCATCGGACCCATTTACTCAGCCGAAGAACGCGCCTTGACGACCATCCTGGCCGCGCCGAGTGATATTCAACTGCACATACGAGGGCGCGCCAAGACCGAGGCGGAAGCCAAGGCTATCGCCGAGGCCGTCGCCGCGAAGGTTCGTGACGAACTGGGCGACCACGTCTATACCGACAAGGACGAACCGCTCGAAGTTGTCGTGGGATCGATGCTGCGCGAACGCCGCCTGATGCTCGGACTGGCCGAGAGTTGCACCGGCGGTTTGTTGGCCGAGCGCATCACCGCGTTCCCAGGCAACTCCGACTACTTCTATGGCGGCGTCGTCAGCTATAGCGTAGACGCCAAGGCCGGCTGGCTGGGCGTGTCGCGCGCCGCTCTTGAAAAATTCGGCCCCGTCAGCGAGCCCGTGGCGCAGGAGATGGCGGTACAGGCCAGGGACGCAGCCGGCGGTCCGGGCAAGGCGATCGGAGCCGCCATCACGGGAGTTGCCGGGCCCGACGGCGGAACGGAAGAGACGCCGGTCGGAACCGTGTTCCTAGCCGTGGCCGACCAGTCCGGCGTCGTGGTCCAAAGGCACAAATTCAACGGCGACCGCGAGCGAGTCCGCGCCCTTTCCGCGCAACTCACCCTCGAACTCATACGACGGCGCCTGCTGGGATTGCTTTAGTCCGCCGCGCCGGCCTCGTCTTCAATCCCCATCTGCCCCAGCCGATAGCGCAGCGCGTTGCGCGTCAGTCCCAACATCCTGGCCGCTTGACTCTTGTTGTTATCCGCTCGCTTCATCGCCTCACGAATCAGCTCCTGTTCGTACTGTTCCAGCGTCAAGCCTTCCGGTAAGAACGAGTCCCCGTTCTTGTGCGGCGAAGCCTGCGCGCCGTCCAGACGAATGTCGTCGGGCTCAATCACTTCGCCCTCGGCCATCACCATCGCGCGTTGGATGATGTTTTCCAGTTCGCGCACGTTGCCGGGCCAGTGATACGCGCGCATTTTCTCCAGCGCCTTCGGAGAGATCCCGCTCACCCTTCCGCCCAAATCCGCGGCGAAACGCTGCAAAAAATGAGCGACCAGGTCGTCGATGTCTTCCTTGCGGTCGCGCAATGCCGGCAGATTGATCGGCACGACGTTGAGCCGGTAATAGAGATCTTCGCGGAACGCGCCCTGCTCCAGGGCCGCCCGCAAATCTTGATTCGTCGCGGCGATCACGCGCACGTCCACCTGGATCGTTTTCGTTCCGCCCAGCCGCTCAAACTCCCGCTCTTGCAGTACGCGCAACAGTTTCACCTGCACCGCCGGCGGCACGTCGCCAATCTCGTCGAGAAATACCGTGCCGCCGTCCGCTTGCTCGAACTTGCCTGGGTGCGATTTCATTGCCCCGGTAAAGGCTCCTTTCTCGTAACCGAACAGTTCCGACTCCATCAAATTTTCTGGAATCGCCGAGCACGTAATCTTCACGAATGGCGCGCCGCGCCTGGGCGAATTGTTGTGTATGGCCTGAGCCAACATGCCCTTGCCCGAACCGCTTTCGCCGCCGAGCAATACGGTCGCCCGCGTGGCCGCTACGCGCTTCGCTGCTTGGAATACGTCCCGCATCTTTTCGCTGCGCCCGACAATGCGGTCGAAGTCGTAACGTTGGGTGAGCGCTTCCCGCAGCGCCTGGTTCTCGGTTCTGAGGCTAGAAAGTTCCAGCACCTTCTCGACCGTGATCAGCATGTCCTCCAGCGAGAAAGGCTTTAGCAGATAGTCGCTGGCGCCGGCCTTCATCGCTGCAATCGCCGTTTCAATGGTCCCGAAGGCGGTCATCACAACGACCGGCAGGCCGGGGTTGGCGGCGCGCGCCTGCTCCAAGAAATACAAGCCGTCGCGGCCCGGCATGCGCAGATCGGTAATGGCCAGGGTGAAAGGCCTGTCCTCGGCAAAGGCCTTCACGAGGGCTAATCCCTCTTCCGCCGTTCCGGCTTTCGAAACTTCATAACCCGCCGTCTGCAGTTGCAACTCCAGCACGCGCCGCATCTTGTCTTCGTCGTCGACAATTAGGATTCTCTTTGCGGTGTTGTTTGTCATACGGCTGCTTCCAAAGGCAGCGAAATGCGAAAAGTCGTTCCTTTCCCTGGCTGGCTCTCCACCTGAACTCGGCCGCCGTGACTGTCGACGAACTTCGAGACCATCGCTAGACCCAGACCCACGCCATTCGCCTTGGTCGTGAAGAACGGATTGAAAATGTCCTCCAAGCTTTCGGCTGGGATCCCATAACCTTCATCGCGCACCACGAGCCAGGCGTTGCGGCTATCGGCGCCCGTCTCGACGGAAATCACCCCGCCGTCCGGCATCGCGTCTCGAGCGTTGAGTAGTAGGTTCAAAATGCAGCTCTCAATAATCGTCACGTCCAGGGGCAGCGGCGGCACTGCTCCCGAAGTGACTTGGACGGAGACCGGCGAGTTCTCGTTGCGAATCGATTCCTTGGCTTGGAAGACGGCGCTCTTGACCACCTCATTCAGGTCCGCCTCCTCACGGTGCGCCTGCGCCGGTCTGGCGAAGTCCAGGAAGCGCGTCACGAGTTGATTAGTGCGCAGTACCTCGCTGCGGATGAACCCCGCTACCTCGTGCGCCACCGCATTTTCTTGGGATACGTTTTTCGACAGCAATTCGGCAGATGCTTGGATGACCCCGAGCGGATTTCGTATCTCGTGCGCCAGGCCCGCCGATAGCTGGCCAAGCGCCGCCAGCCGTTCCGATCGGCGTACCTCGGCCTGGGCTTCGCCCAGTTCCTCATTGGCTTTCGAGAGGCTCTCCGTCTTCCAGCGATTCTCGGAGGCGAATCGGTTGACCAACACAGCAATGGCGAAAAAGAACAGGACGCGCGTCGCCAAAACCCGTTGCCCATCCTCCGGCACGTAATAGCCGTCGGCTAAGATCAACACGAGGGACAGATATAAGACAGCGGTCGCCGTCGTCACTGCGACCGTGCCCCAGGGGCCGAAAATCGAGGCCGCTGATATGATCGGCAGCACGAAGATGAGGTAATAACTGCTCTCGATGCCGCCAGTCTGCCAAACCAGCAAGTAGCAAAGACCGAGTTTCGCCGCCGTCGGCAGAATCGCCGAGCGCGTCGTGGCGGTCCAGCCCAAATGCCCTTCCACGATCTGCAGAACGCCCAGCGCCGCCAGCGCCAGCCACTCCCACACGGTCGGATCGCGCTCCGTGAGCACCAGGGCGCCGATGGCCGTCAAGAAGGCCAGCCAGACGATATCAATTCCGCGGAGACGCGCCAAGGTCATTCAAGTCTACGCGCGGCGCGCCCAACGATTCACTACCATGAGTGTCG
>CAMPKL010000493.1 GCA_946887065.1 uncultured Bryobacterales bacterium | reverse complement strand
TCCTGCGTCCGTTGCCCGTCCGGGACGCGGACCGGCTTGTGGTCATTCTGCAGCAGTATCCGAATCGAGATTTGCGCAGCGGCATGGCCTGGAGCGACTACCGCGACTATCGCACTCAGATTCAAGAGTTCACCGACGTACTCGCTCTCAGCTTCCGCCCAGCTAGCCTCCGTATCCAGAACCGTCCCGCCGACCGAATCTGGATCGAGGCCGTAAGCGAAAATTATTTCTCGATGCTCGGCGTCACACCGCTGGATGGACGCTTCTTCCTGCCGGGGGAAGTCGAGAAGCCGAACGCCGATCCCATCGCGATTCTCGGTTACGACTACTGGAGTACGCGTCTCGGCGGCGACCCCACCATCGTTGGACAACAGATCGCCGTCAACGGACACTCCCTAACCGTCGTCGGCATTGCGCCTAAGCAGTTCTCAAGCGTCCAGTTCTCTCTCTCGCCCGCCGTTTTCGTTCCCGCGACGATGACCCCGCAACTCTATGGCGATGCGACCATTCTGGAGCGGCGGGACTCGGGCTCCTTCAAAGTCTTGGCCTCTCTCAAACCCGGCGTGGGTGTGAGTCAGGCGAGCAGCGCCGTTCGAACTCTGGGCCAGCGGCTCGCTCAAGAATATCGTCCCGGAAATGAAGTGCAGGTACTCGTGCAACCGGAACAGCTCACCAGGCCCGAACCAGGCGTGAGCCGATTCCTACCGTTCGCCGCCGCGGTTTTCGCGATTCTAGCCCTTCTCGTGCTGTTCACCTCGTGCGCCAACGTCGCCAACCTGATGTTTGCCCGGGCGACTGCTCGCCAAAGCGAGATCAGCACGCGTCTTGCGATCGGAGCGAAGCGCGGGCGCCTGATTCGACAACTGCTGACGGAGAGCGCCGTTCTCGCCGTGTTAGCCGGAATTGTCGGAATGCTGCTTGCCCAGGGCGCCGGGATCCTGTTGACCCGCTTGACCCTCGCCACAGGCGACGTACCTGTCCGTCCCGATGAACGCTGGGACTGGTTGCCATTGATTGCGACCATGTCGATTTCGATCATCGCCGGCGTCGCTACCGGGCTCTTTCCCGCGCTCCGTGCTACCAAGGGAGACCTGACCGCAGCCATGAGGGGCGGCGCCGCAGCGGGCGGCCGGGAGCGCCACCTATTTCGCAGCGGCCTAGTATTTGGACAGATCGCGATGAGCGTTGCGGTCTTGGCCTGCGGCGGCCTTTTCGTCCGCAGCCTATATCAGTTGAGTTCGCAGAACCTCGGCTTCCGGACCGATCGGCTGCTGATGGCCTCCGTCGATCTCGACTTGCAAGGCTACGCCCCCGAGCGCAGCCTCCAGTTATTCGAGCAACTCGTAGACAAAGTCGAAGCGCTGCCCGGCGTCGACGCCGCGGCCATCGCCGGCCGCGTGCCCTTCGACAACTACATGACCACGCGCTCCGTCTCTTTGACCGGCGTAGCGGAAGTGGAAGACGATGACGCGCTTGAGATCGGATTGAATTTCGTCGACGCTTCCTATATCGACACGATGGGAATCACGCTGATTGCCGGCCGCGGCATCTCAGAACGCGACGATCAGTCGGCGCCTCGCGTGGCCGTTGTGAATGAAACGTTAGCCGAGCGCCTTTGGCCGGGCGAGGACCCCGTCGGCAAGCGATTTCGTTGGAGGAAATCAGGCGTCGAGCCTGTCGAGGTCATCGGAGTCGCTCGTAACGGGAAGTACCTGCTGCTAGGCGAAGCGCCGCGGCCTTTTGCCTACATACCCCTAGCCCAGGAATACAGTGGGCTGGTGACCCTGCACGTCCGTTCACGAGCGGAGGACGCCCTGGCCTTGGCCCCGGCAATTCGCGAATTGATCCGCGGCCTCGACGCCGACCTGCCGGTCTTCAACGTCCGCACCATGGAAGAACACTTGCGCAGCAGCGCCCTCGCTTATCTGCCCCTGCGCGTCGGAGCCGCGCTAGCCGGATCGCAAGGTTTGATCGCGCTATTCCTCGCCGTGCTTGGCGTCTACGGCGTAGTCGCTTCCTCTGTCGGCCAAAAGACGAGAGACATCGGGATCCGCATCGCCATGGGCGCGCACAAGATCGATGTCTTCCGCGTCGTTGTCCGATCCGGTTTGCGGCCCGCACTCATCGGACTGGCCCTCGGGCTAGCGATGTCCTTTGGCCTTGCACGGCTCTTGCGTGCGCTGCTCTACGGCCTCGATCCGCTGAGCGTGCCGATGTTCCTCGGCGTCTTCCTGTTCGTGCTCGCCGTCGCGTTGTTCGCCTGCTGGCTCCCCGCCCGCCGCGCCCTGAAAATGGACCCCATGGCCGCCCTACGCCACGAGTAGGCCCTCAGTTCGCCGCAAACAACAACTGCAGGTAATTCCGGAACTGCCCCGACTGCCGCACGACCAGCTTCGAGTCCTGGTAGACACGGCCCAACAGCAGCGCGCCTTCTATTACGCACATCGCCGCTTCGGTCAACTCGGCGGCCGTGGCCGGCATACGGGGCGTGCGCCAGGCGATCAGCTTCTCGAATTTCCTCTCAAATAACGCGCCCCAATCCGTCAGTTCCTTCTGCACCTGCGCGTTAAGCGCATCGCTGAACTCGGCGCTTTGGTAAGCGTACGAAGCGAACAGGCAGCCCGGCAGCGGGTCCTTGATGCCGTCCACGAACTCTTCGAAGAACTTGAAAAAAAGCAGGATGTCTTGCAGCGGGTCATCCGCCAACGCGCTCGCTCTCTCCGCCCACTCCTCGAACAGCGCCTGCTCGCGCCGCGAGAACCGTTCGATGATCCCCTGCGCCAGATCCGCCTTGCTCTTGAAGTGGTAAAAGAATGCCCCCTTCGTCAGCCCGACCTTCTCGATGATCTCGTCCAGCGACGTGCCGGCATATCCCCTCTCAAAAACCAACTCCTCCGCCGCCGCCAGAATCCGCTCCTTGGTCTCATCGCCTCGCGTTGTCATACCCTCAGTATACAGACTAGACGGTATGTGTCCAGTAATCGATGAAAAATCAGCAGTTTAGAAAAAACTTCCAAATTCTTGTTGACAGAAAAACAGACCAGTTGGTATAAACATACCAACTGGTTGGTACTTACATCGGCCAGCGACATACAGAACTTCACGGAGAATCACGCCAATGCTTGCCACCACCGTAGAAACCCCCCGCATGCTCAACGGACTGAACGTCGACGACGTCATGCAGTTGATCAATACAGTTAAAGCGAACCCGGCCGAAGGTCAGACCCGCTGGAGCGTCTCCAGCGTCTGGCTCGGCGGCACCCTTAACCGCGCCACCATCCGCTCCTTCGAGATGGGCGGGCACGAGTACATGCGTCCCTTCACCATGGAAGTCGACGAGCCTCTCCAAATAGGAGGAACCGACACCCAGCCGAACCCGCAGGAGTACCTGCTTGCCGCCCTCAATGCCTGCATGATCAACGGCTACGCCGCGATCTGCGCTCTCGAAGGCATCAGGCTCGACAAGCTGGAGATCAAGACCTCCGGCAATATCGACCTGCGCGGCTTCCTCGGCATCGACCCCAACGTCAACCCCGGCTACGACTCGTTGACCTATACCGTCACCATCAAGGGCGACGCGACGCCTGAACAATTTGAGAAGGTTCACAAGATGGTCATGGCGACCTCGCCGAACTTCTCCAACGTTTCCAAAGCCGTCGCCATGAACCCGACCCTGGTGGTCGAGTGACCCCAAATGAGAATGGCCGCCTCAGGTCTCAGCCTGGCGCGGCCATTCCGTCCTTCTCCCCGGCCTAGTTCGTCCGCCGCA
>CAMPKL010000492.1 GCA_946887065.1 uncultured Bryobacterales bacterium | reverse complement strand
CCGGATCAGTGGAGTATCGCCGGCGGAGCAATCGGATCGGGCCGACTGACTAAAGCGCGGGGCGAAGCGGTGACATACTCAGGCGACCTACAGGCTGCGGATGTGCTTGTTCAAGGACCGAGCGGGGCGATCTCCAATAATCGTCTCGAAGCCGCGTTTGAAGGCGATCTCGAAACCCTCTCCATATCGAATTTTATTCTCGAGTTGCCGCCATCGGGACGGATCAGCGGGCGAGCGCATGTCGCGGACCTTCGCGGCGAATCCATGCTGACTGCAAATGGATCTCTAGCCGGCGTCAGAGTGGGCCAACTCCTTCGCACAATCACTCCGCGATTCGTTTGGGCGACGGAAGCGACAGGCACGTTTGAGGTGACCGCATCGGACTCACGCGGCGTTGTCCTGTCCGCCGACGCGGCCTTTTCGGATCCGGGCGACGCCGTCCGTCCTGGCATGGCCGGCAGCACGGATTTCACGTTCTCCTCCGCCGGCCGTGTGCTTCAACTCCGCCGTTTCGAATGGTCAGCCGAGGGTATTGACCTTGTTGCAGCCGGTACGGTGAGTGCGGACCAGAGCAGCGAGGTTTCTCTTGAAGCGCGCGCAGAATCCCAGACGGACGTAGAGAGGTTGATGGCCATCGCCGGATACTCGGTCGAATCCTACCCTGTCCATCTCAATGGTCCGGTGCGTTTGACCGCTGACATTTCCAGCCCCCGCGGCCTAACGCAATTGACGGAATCGAGCGCACAGGGCGAGATCATGACTGCGGCGATCCAAATCCATGACTATGCCTGGGATTCCCTGATCGCCCAGATGCGCTTCCAAGGCGGCAGGCTGACTGCCACCCGCGGCACGCTAACGGACGGGAACGGTTCGGTTCGATTTTCCGGGCACGTCGATCTTGCCGAGAGTGAACCTTCCGATTGGCCCTTCACCCTGCAGGTTGAGGCGGCGGCCGTGCCCGTCCCGAAGCTCATGACAGCAGCCGATCTATCGGCCGACGTGAGCGGTCTGCTGCAGACGACAGCCCACCTTGAGGGGACGCTGGGGAGCCTTGCGGCAACCGCCGACTTCCGAATTTCCGAGGGCTCCGTTCTGGGCCAATCCTTCGATTCGCTGAGCGGTTCTGCTGTCTACGAATTGAATCGAGTTCGCCTCACTGCCGTCGAAATGCGGCTTGGTGAGGCCCTAATCGCCGGCAGCGGCAGCTTCGTCCCCGGCCCAGGGACATTCGACTTGCGCCTCGCCGGCTCCAATTTAAGAGCCGAAGACATGCCCGGTCTCCCCGGCCGCGCCGCCAAGGCTCGCGGCAATCTCTCGTTCGACGTCGCCGCGGCAGGCGCCCTATTGCGGTCGAACGACACGACGAACTTCGACCAACTCCAAGTGGACGGCTCTTGGCAGGTCCAAGACCTGAACCTTGGCGAAGTCGAACTCGGCAATTGGAGCGGCGATGCCGCAAGCAACGACGGTCGAATCGAGCTTACGCTGGGTGGAGCCCCGCTCGACGGATCCGTCAACGGGTCCGCTTCAGTCGACGCCTCCAGCCTCGAATTTGATGCCGACGTCCGCTTCACGGGCCTTTCGATCGCAGGCCTGCTGTCCTCTGAAGTGGAATCGCCCGACGGTCCCATCGGAATCGCGACAGGAGAGGCCAAATTCCAAGGTTCCCTCCGCGCACTTTCTGAGGTTCAAGGTGAGGGCCTTTTCAGCGAGTTGCGGCTTGAGATTGCCGACGTTCCCGGACCGGCGCAGGGCTATACACTCTTCAATCCTTTCCCGATGCGTTGGGCGTTTGCCGAGGGTAGCCTCCGTCTCGATCACATGCGGCTGCAAGGGGAGGGCGCAAACCTCGAACTGACCGGGACCGTCGGGGTAGCGCCTTCGGTGCCCTCGGACCTCCGCGTTGACGGCGTGTTCAACCTGGCCGCGTTGCGGCTATTCAGTCCAACGCTTGTCGCCTCCGGCCGATCAAGAATAGGCGTTCGCCTGACCGGCTCGCTAGGCGATCCCGAGATACAAGGCGAATGGTTGGTGCAGGAGGGTGAAATACAGCCCGAAGAGGGTCCGATCGGGCTGAGCGGCGTCAACGGCCGTGTCATGTTCGTCGGCAGAGAATTTCGAATTGACGAGATGCGCGCCGCGTCCGGAGGAGGCATTCTCACGCTCTCCGGCGGCGGGCGATTGGCCGCGGACGACTACGAATTTCGGCTCGACGGTCGAGCGCAGAATGTGCGAGTACGCTATCCGGCCGGCTTGACCAGCGTCATCGACGGCGACTTCGTCTTTTCGGGAGGCGGGGCTCAGCGCCTGTTTAGCGGCGAAGTCGTGATTCTTCGCCTGACCACCGCGCGGACCACGACGCTCGGCACCCTGCTTTCCACCCTTCGCTCCAGCTCACCGACTACGGCTGAGTCGGCTCCTTCCGATAGCGTCCAAATCAACGTTCATGTCGCCTCAGCTCCCGGCGTTGAGATCAATACTTCGCTGATTCGCAATGTCGCCGCCGATATTGATCTGAGGCTGGTGGGAACGCTTGGCAATCCGTCCCTGCTCGGACAGATCAACATTTCGCAAGGCCAAATGGTTTTCCACGGTTCCCGTTACGCAATCAACCGGGGCGAGATCGAGTTCCGCAATCCAATCCGCATCGAGCCCTTGCTGGACTTCGAGCTGGAAACCCGCATGCGAGGCGTGGACATCGCGTTGATCCTGGCCGGTCCGGCGCGCCGCTTAAACGTGAGCTATCGGTCCGATCCTCCGCTCTCGTTTTCCGATCTGGTCAATCTGGTCGCCGTCGGACGTGATCCAACGACCGACCCGCTCTCAGCTTCCCGGCAGCGCATTGAGCAACAGTCACTGTTCCAGACCGGGGCCAATAATGTTTTGGCGCAAGCCGTGCAGAGCCCCGTGTCGCCCGGTTTGCAGCGCTTCTTCGGCGTCAGCCGCCTAAAGGTTGATCCTGCGGTCGGCGGAGCCGAGGCGAATCCGGCCGCCCGCATCTCGACCGAACAACAGCTTACCGACGACATTACTCTGATCTACACCTACGATTTGTCGTCCTCGCAGCAACAGACCGCGCGTCTTGAGTGGACTCCCAACCGCCGCTGGACCCTGGTAGTGACTCGTGACGAGAACGGCTTGGTCGGTTCCGACGCGATTTACAAGACACGCCGGCCCTAGGCGACTCCACCGCGCCTTTGCTCCCTTCGCTAAGGTCTAACGCTTAGAGCGCCATAGCGGTCCTCTAGCACCATAGTCGTAGATCACAGCGGATCCCGGCTTACCTCGTCGGTTGGATTGTCGATCTCCCGAATGGCGGCCGATAATTATTACCAGGATCGGGGCGCCGCCTACTTCGCTCGGGAGAAACTAGTTGTCCGCAACGGAATTCGTCGACTACTACGACTTTCTGATGGTCAGTCCGCAGGCCGACAAGGCGATGCTGGAATGGGCCGTCAGATTGATGCTGACGCGCTACGGACCGAAAACCCCGGAGACAGCCGACGCGGAAAAGTACGAAACGACCAAGGCCGCCTACCGAGCGTTAATTGATCCGCCAAAGCGCGAGGAGTACGACCGGCTCTGGGTTAAGCACAAGGGCCAGCCGGGTCCAACCGAGGCGGGAAAACGAGAGCGCCGCACGGCGCCAACCCGCGCCGGCCAACCGCCGCTCGACAAGATCTGCGTCGAACACGATGCGACCGAAGAGGACGTCCGCCTTCAGGTTAAGCTGCGCCAGGCTGTGGTGTCCGCGCTGTATGACGTATTGATC
>CAMPKL010000491.1 GCA_946887065.1 uncultured Bryobacterales bacterium | reverse complement strand
TATCTCTGTAATCGATGACCATCGCGACGTCGGCCGGCTCGGACAGCGTGAATGTCAAAGGCGCGACCTCTTCGGATGCGTTGGTGTCCTCGGCGTCCTCGGCGGAATCCGTTTGGCTCGCGGCGGGCGGCACGAGTATTGCCGTCTCAACAGGAAACGTCATACCGCCGTGGAAGGTGACCGCTTCGAGTTGCAATCCCACGCCGGCCTCCGGCACTGCAACGCCTACTCCGGCAACGGGGGCGCCGACGGGAGCGACCAAGGTTTCTTCCTCAAAGACCTCGCCGTCGGGCTCTACTTTTTGGCGCGGGTAATAGAGTGGTTCCGCCAGCGTTCCCGTGAAGGATTCGCCGATCTCGATTTCCTCCGGTTGCGCAGGGGTTACGAGATCGACCGTGATCGCAACGCCGGCCGGCATCTCGAAGGTATTCGGTACTTCTTCCGCAACGTACGTACGGCCGCAGGCCACGAGGATGACGACGTAGGTAGCGATGATGAGAAAAGGCGGACCGGATCGGAGATACGTTCTCACCGGGCCGCCGTTGTGAAACTGATAAACAGGTTTCATGGCAGCTGCCCTCCTTTGTTGATATCGATGTCTTCGTTTAGTGGACCGGAGGCGAAGACGCGGTGTTACATCGAATCGGCCAAGCTTCCGGGACTGGGCCCTCTGGGACGGTTTGCGTCATAGGCGGAACGCGCCCTGTTGCACCGTCACTCGACCACCTTGATGTAGGTCGTTTTCGAGTCGATCTCTTTGCCCAACAGATAGCCGCCGACGCTGCCCGCGGTCGCTAGGCTCGTCCATGTCGCGGCGAAGCCTCCGGGTGAGTCGTCGGCTGTCAGCAAGGCTACGTATCCGCCGCCGATCACGCCGCCAATGACGCCGACGGTCGTGCCGATGACGCGGGCGCCCTTGCGGTTGCGTCTTTCCAACTGCAGCAGGGTTACCGAGGCGCGCGGGATGGGCGTGTGACCCTTGGGATAGGCGGAGGCGTTGGAGGTCTTTTTCACGTCGATGACAAGCGCGTCCTCGCGGACAACGATTGCTTCGCCGCTGATCATGGTTGCGTCGGGCAGGACCATGCTCACTTTTTGGTTTCGGATTAGGGACGAGAGTTCGCCCCATTTGAGCTCGACTGGCCGCGCCGCGGAGGAACTCGCGGGTTGGGCGTGCAGGGACGGCAGGAGCAGCAATAACAGTGCGGGCAGGGAGGTTAGTTTGGACATGGTTAGTCTCCTTATCGAGGCTCCGGCCGCCGGAATCAGCGGGCATCCGGGAGCGCTCTACTAGGGACTGTGCGAGACGGAGAGAAATTGGCTCAGCAGCAGGGGATTTTATTTGGCGGCTGTAGGAGCCGGTCTAGAGGATTGCGCCGGCCTTGGTTAGCATTGCGGTTATCTCCGCTCGCTCCGCGGGCACGCTGGAGAAAATATACGGGCAGATAGGCGCCGCCACAAGCGTCGAGACAACTTTGTGGAACTTTTTGGCAGCCCAGGCGCAATACTCTTCAGTAGCGAATGAGCGAGCCCACTCAGCCTACAGACGAGGAACTGATAGCCAAGCTCCGCGTAGGCGACCAAGCCGCGCTTTCGGCTCTCTATCAGCGTCATCGCCGCTCGCTCTTTCGCTTCGCCATGAATATGACCGCAGGCAACGCATCCACGTCGGACGAGGTCGTGCAGGACTCGTTTCTTGCGCTGATCCAGAACCCTGCAGGCTATGACCCAGCCCGCCGCGGCCTGCGCGTCTACCTGCTGGGCATTGCGCAGAAGCAACTGCTCAAGCGCTTCAGCCAGAACCGGCGAACGGCGCAGTTCAACGAGGCCGATGGGGAGTTCGATCCGGTCTGGACGCGGCCGCAAGAAGATCCGCTGCAAGCGCTGGAACGCGAAGAGCGCTCGGCGTTGTTGCGGCTGGCGGTCGACGCCTTGCCGCCTGTCTACCGTGAGATCATCGCCCTGTGCCAGTGGGAGGAGATGAGCTATGAGGAGGCTTCCGAGGTGCTCGACGTTTCCATCGGAACGGTCCGCTCACGATTGCACCGCGCCCGCGCGCTGCTGCTCGAAAAGTTATCGCGCAGCCAACCCGTGAGGGCTTCGCTGCAAGCGCAAGAAGCGGGGAGGCGTAAATGACGGACTGCCGCCAAACCCAGCTGGAGATGATCGGATCGGCGATGTCTCTCGAAGCGCTGCGGCACTTGGAAAACTGCGCCGCGTGCCGCGCCCGGCTCTGCGCCGAACTAAGTCTGAGCGCCGCTCTTGGGGCGACGCCATCGTACGATGCGCCGGCGGCCCCGGTCAGTCCTCAGCTGGCGGCGGCCTTGCGGCCTCAAGGCAGCAACCGGCGATGGCTGCTGCTCGCCGCGGCGCTGCTGCTGATAGCCGCGCCTTCGCTGTGGTTCGCGTTGCGCCAGCCCGACGCGCCGCCGCCGGCGCCGGATGAGCGAATTGTTCGCTATACGCCTTTCCTTGTCCTGGATCCTTTGAGTCCGGACTTAGCCGCGGGCCGCGGCAGATTAGTCCGAGCCACGTTGCCTTCCAGCGCCCCGGCGGCGTACGGGTTATTCCTGCCCGATACGCAGGGCACTGTCGAGGCGGACGTGTTGCTTGGTGATGACGGCGCGATTTACGCCGTCCGCTTTGTTTATTAAAGTCTTAAGTATCAGGAGACTATCCCCATGAACTACAAGTTGTTTGTCGCCTGTGCCGCACTTTCCGCCGCCGCGATGGCCCAAGAGGACTTCACCATCGCCGTGCCTCCCCCTCCGCCGGGCAACGCGGTGTGGATGGGCGGCGAGGCGGGCACGCGCGCCGTTTTTCGCTTCGATGCTGCTCTGGCTGGGCCAGGCATGCGCTTCGAGGGCGAGCCCGTCAAGGATGCGCCCTACTCCGCGGAGGCGGTCACCGAATCGACTCAGACGTTGGCGGACGGCAACCGCATTCGCCGCGAGAACCGCTCGCTGATCTACCGCGACAGCCAAGGCCGCACGCGCCGCGAAGAGAGCCTGACTGCCCTTGGACCTTGGACCACGGACGAGCAACACACAACGATTTTCATCAATGACCCGGTTGCGGGGACGCACTACGTCCTCAATCAGAACGACAAGACCGGCACGCAGTTGCCGGTGCCCATGCTGGCTGACCACGTCAAGATGGCGACCATCGAGGGCGAAGCGAGGCCTGCCAATCGCCTGGTGATGAGGAGCCAGGCGGGGGTGGGCAGCGGCGCCGGCAGTGGCGTTGGCATTGGTGTTGGGCCGGGCGTGCGCGGCATGATCAGCGCGATGCCGCTGGCGGCGCCTGGCGAGACGAAAGAGGAAGATCTCGGCACCCGCAGCATCGAGGGTGTCACCGCGGTTGGTACGAAAATGACCACGACCATTCCCGCCAAGCAAATGGGGGCGGACCGCGATATCGTGATTTCCTTCGAGCGCTGGCATTCGCCGGAACTGAAGGTGGACGTGTTGACCAAGCGCAGCGACCCGAGGGTCGGAGAGACGACTTACCGGCTGACGAACATCAACCGGAGTGAGCCGCTGCCGAGTCTGTTCGAGCCGCCGGCGGGTTTTGATATCAACCGGCCGGAGGTGTCGGAACCGATGATCTTCAACCGGAGGATAGAGCCTCCAGCGCAAGAGTAGCCGCTAGTCCTTTTTGGCCATGGCGCCTTCCGGGGTGGCGTTGTTCACGCTGCCCCGGAATACGGCGCCGTCCTCGACGGCGATCATGCTGGTGGTCACTTCGCCTTCAACCGAGCATGTCTTGCGGATT
>CAMPKL010000490.1 GCA_946887065.1 uncultured Bryobacterales bacterium | reverse complement strand
ATGCGGCTTTGTTCATCGGGCCTGCTAAGCAGCCTGAGCGCCGCTGCGGCGAGGCGGTCGCCGGTGCAGTCGCTCTGAATGAGCTCTGGAACGATCTCTCGATTAGCCAGAAGATTCACCATCGAATAATACGGGGTCTTCACCAACGGCTTGCCTAACGCCCAAGTGGACCAGCTGACACGGTAAAAAACCACCATCGGGGCTCCTTGTAAGGCAGCCTCAACAGTGGCGGTGCCGCTGGCGACGAGGGCTACATCGGCGAACCGCAATAGATTCTGCGTTTCGTTCTCAACTATACGGACGTTCTGGGCGGAGATGCGTTCCCGAAAAAATTCGGCGCCGGTGGCATTGGAGGCGGCCAGTACGAAATTTGCCGGCTTTTGGGACGCAATTCGCTCGACGGCGCTGATGACGTAGGGGATATGGCGGGCGGATTCGCCCCGTCTACTGCCGGGCAGCAGGGCCACTATGGGCAGGCTCGGGTCGAGTCCGTACCGGGCGCAGAGGTCCTCGCGGGTGATCGCCGAGACGGGCGCGTCGGCGAGGGGGTGCCCAACGTAGGTGGTGACGACGCCGTGGCCGCGAAAGAACTGCTCCTCGAAGGGAAAAATGCAGAGCAGGAAATTGACCAGCCGGCGGAATTTGTGGACTCGCCACTCGCGCCAGGCCCAGAACTGAGGCGCGACATACCAGATGACGGGCACGCCCATGGGCTTGAGCTTAGCCGCGACGCGTATGTGGAAGTCGGGCGAGTCGGTCAGGATGGCGAAATCAGGTTGGCGTCGGCGGACTTCGCGGATAAGGGTTCTAAACTCGCCGTAGATGCGTGGGATGTGCCGAACAACCTCCAGAAGTCCGACGACGGCGAGGTTTTCGCTGCGGATGATGGGTTCGACGCCGGCTTCGCGCATACGTGGGCCAGCGGCGCCGAAGAATTCTGCGTCGGGGAGGCGGCGGCGCAACTCGGCGACGAGCTCGGCGGCGTAGCGATCACTGGAAGTCTCACCCGCCGACACTAGGATCTTCACCGCCATGGACGAAGGCCCAGTGTACCGAGTGTGTCTGGGAATTAGACGCGGGCAGAGGCGGCGGCAGCGAGCGGGCGCTGCGGAGTCCAGGCGCCCCAAGCGTCGCGGGTTTCCTTGACGGCGTCAAAGAAAGAGGAGCGCTGTGTGGGTTGGTTTAACGCGATCTGCTGCAGTTGGGGGTAGCGGTCGAGCAGCACGGGCGGGACCGACACCCGCTCGCGACTGATCATTGACTCGATCTGCAAGGCGTTGGCTACCGATTGGCCGGCGACGTAATTGTTGGCCACAACGTACGTCTTCCAGCTAAATTGGGCCACCTTCTCGATCCGCGGCAGCCAGCGGGAAAGCTGCTCGGCGGAGTAGAAATGGTCAGCGCGCGCTCCGGGCTGGTAGTTGCGGCCGTCGAGGCGGACGTAACCAATGGGCGAGGTGACGTGCTCGGTTGACGGCATAGATTGGCCTTGCTGGGGTTGATCGATGTTGCAGAAACCGACGCCGAGGTCCGCGAGCACAGCTAAGGCGCGTGAGTTGTTCCAGCTACCATTGGCGAACTCGGCGACGAGCGGGTATTGCGGCAGGGCGCGCGCCAGCCTGGCGACGTAGGCAAGATTCTCGGCCGAGAGCCGGAACGACGCGGGGAACTGCGCTAGGACGCAGCCGAGGAGTCCGTTATCGATCAGCGGCCCGAGGCCTTGGGAGAAGCGACGCAATTCGGCGGCATCGAGATTTTGCTCGTGGGTAAAGCCGCGGTAGAGCTTGGCGGTGAATTCGAAGTTCTTAAAGCTCGCCAACTTCTGGACCCAGACGCGAGAGACTTCAGGCCGGAGCGGGCGGTCAAAAGAGGCGTCGATCTCCACAATGGAGAAGTATTGGGCGAGATAGGCGGCCTCATGGAAACCGTGCGGGCGGTTCGTCGGGTAAACGGCGCCGCCCCAGTCGTTATGCGACCAGCCAGCCGGACCGACCCGGATATTGGCCTTTGATTCGCCTGAAATTCTCTCTTTGTTCGCCATCTGTTCGATTCTAGGGCGAACAGATGGGCTCGTCAAGAGATTTCCGAATTTGCGCTACTTTTTGACGAACTTGGCAACGTTGGTTCCGTTCACTTCGCCGATGTAGATGGCGCCCCGCGAGTCCACGGCGACCGCCGTCGGGTTATGGAGTCCCTCGATCTTTTCGAGAATCTTGCCGTCTTCGAGATTGGCTATCAGCAGGCAGTTGTTGTCGGTTCCATCGACGACGTAGATGCGGTCGTCCTTAATGAATAGGCCCCAGGGCGTGCCGAAGTTAGTCCACTGTTTGAGGAACGTTCCAGACGCGTCAAAGATCTGGATGCGGTTGTTGGAGCGGTCGGCCACGTAGATGCGGTCCTGGGAATCCACCGCGATGCTGTGCGGCTGGTCGAACTGGCCGGGGTCCGTGCCCGGTCCGCCCCACCACTGGAGGAACGTCCCGTCGGGGGCGAACTTGGCGACGCGCGAATTGGGACCCTCGCCGTCGGCGATGAAGATGTCGCCGTTGCTGGCCACGGCCACGTCCGCCATGCCGTTGAACGCGTCATGCGATTCGTTGTCTCCGGTGATGCCCTTCTTGCCGAGGGTCAGCAGCAGCTTTCCGCGAGAGTCGAATTTGAAGGCCTGCATGTCGCCGCGGTCGGTGATCCATACGTTGCCGGAAGGATCGACGCGGAGGAAGTGGGTGGTCTTAAACATGCCTTGGCCCCAGGCGCGGAGGTATTTACCGTCGCGGTCGAAGGCCACAATGGGCATGGATTCGTTGCGCTGGAACACATAGACGTTGCCTTGTGCATCGACGTCGACTCCGGTGGCGGCGCCCCAGGCAGTCATGCCGGCAGGGAACTGCGCCCAGTTCTCGACAAGCCGATAGGAATTGCGGGGCGACTGCGCGGCTGCAATTCCTGCCGCCAGCGCGGAAACAAGCACGATGGTGGTGATCCGTCTCGTATTCATCAACTGCCTCCCTTGACGTCGGCAAGGGTAGCATGGCTAGCCGTTTTGAATGCGAACCAGGGCCAGGCGCAGGTCTTCGCCGTCGAGCGTGAACTCCTTCCAGTCGACCGGCTCGCCGGTAGGGCCAAGCAGTTCGGTGCAGAGAGTCTCGGCCATCAGCGATTCGCGGTTAGCCTCGGCCACGCGCTTGAGGCGTTCCGAGCCGTCCAGATGCAGGCGGATGCGCTCGGTGTAGGCCACGTCGACGTCCTTGCGCAGGTCTTGGACGCGGCGCAGGATTTCGCGGAAAAGGCCCTCGTCGAGCAGCTCGGGAGTGAGGTCGGTGTTGAGGACGACGACGGCGGAACTGTCGCCGGCGGCAGCGAAGTGGTCGGCCGCTTCGACCTGGATTTCGACGTCGTCGGGTCCGAGCGGGACCTTGGTCCCTTCAATGGTGATGCTCGACTCGCCCTGGGCCAGCAGCTCGGCGCGCAAGGCGGCGGCGTCGACGTCGGCGAAGGCTTGCTTGGCCGCTTTCACCAGCTTGCCCAGACGAGGGCCAAGTTGACGGAAGTTCGGTTTGAGGACGTAGTGGACGTGGGCCTCTTCGGGCGGCACGAAGGACACTTTGTGGACGTTGAGTTCCTCTTCGATGAGCCGTGCGTGCGCGGCGACGCGGTTGCGCAGTCCGGCGTCGGAGAGGACCGCCTCGGCGCTGGCGAGCGGCTGGCGGACTTTGATTTTGTGTTCGGTGCGCACGCGCAGGCCGAGCGAGACGACGTTGCGCACGGTGGCCA